>JAJZTV010000026.1 GCA_021847385.1 Pseudomonadota bacterium
ACGCCGGCGAACAGCTCGCGCAGTTTCTGGAACGGGTAGGGTTGTAGTTGGGCAAGGCGGGGGTTCACGAACACGCTCGATCCATCACGAAACCACGAATTATAAGCCGATGTCGCCTAAAAACTGGCTTGCCCCGCTAGCCTTGCTGACCGCCGCCACAGTCTGGGGCGTGATCTGGTATCCCTATCGCCTGCTGGAGACGGCCGGCATTTCCGGCAGCCTGGCCTCGCTGCTTACCTACATCATCGCAGCCATACCGGTCGCATCCTATTGCGGCCGGGTTTGGCTTCGGCGCAAGCAGGATCGTGGCTTGCTGGTGGCGGTCGCGCTGATCTCGGGCTGGACCAATCTGGCCTATGTGCTCGCCGTCATCCACGGCGAAGTCATGCGGGTACTGCTGTTGTTCTATCTGGCCCCGCTGTGGACAGTGTTTTTCGCCCGTTTCATCTTGCACGAGCGGATCAATCGCTTCGGTTACCTGGTCATGGGTCTATCGCTGGCCGGGGCCTACGTGATGCTCGCGCGTGCCGGCGGCTGGCCGCTGCCGACCAATCTCGCCGAATGGATGGGCCTATCCGCGGGCCTGACCTTCGCGTTGGCCAATGTGCTGTCGCGCAAGCTGCGCGAAGTCGATATCGGCGTGCGCAGCCTTTGGGTGTTCATCGGGGTGGTCGCCATCACCGCCTTTCCGGTCGGCGTCGAGGGCGAGGCGCTCGTGGCCGTGTCGGCGCTCGATGCGTTGCACTGGCTGATCCTGGTCGGCGTCGGCCTGTTGCTGGTGCTGGCGACTTTCGCGGTGCAGTATGGTTTGGCCAACACTCCGGCCAACCAGGCTATCGTCATCCTGCTGAGCGAACTGCTGGTCGCCGCCATCGCCAGCCGCCTGCTGGCTGGCGAGGTCATGGAGGCCCGCGAATGGCTCGGCGGCGCCTTGATCGTGGCGGCCAGTCTGTTTTCCGGGCGGATGCATAAATATGATTAAAGCAAGCCGGCTGCTGCACGTCTCATTGCTGGTGGCCGATCTGGATCGGGCCCGAGCCTTCTACGAGGGCGTCTTGGCTCTGGAACCCAGTCCCGCTCGACCGGCGATGAGCTTCGACGGCACCTGGTACGACCTCGGTGCGGCCCAGATCCACCTGATCTGCCTGCCCAACCCCGACCCGGTCGAAGGCCGGCCGGCGCACGGCGGCCGCGACCGGCATACCGCGCTGGCGGTGACTGGCTGGGAAGAACTCAAGAACAAGCTCGATGCCGAGGGCATCGCCTATACCCTCAGCCGCTCAGGCCGGCGGGCACTGTTCCTGCGCGACCCGGACGGTAATGCGCTGGAGTTGGTCGAAGCTTAACTTGGGTTTGCCGGCGAAGCCCCGCGCTGGTTACATTGCCTTCGGGCTTGACAATGGTTCCACTATTGGTACCATTTTGCTGTGGCGTCTCTCCAAAAAATCCTCGAACAAATGCGACGTGAACCGCTGAATGTGCGGTTCATCGATCTATTCAAGGTGTGCGAGGAGCATTTCGGTAAGCCACGCCAAGCAGGTACCAGCCATGCCATTTTCAAGACACCCTGGCCCGGTAATCCCCGGGTAAACATTCAGGACGACAAAGGTAAGGCCAAGGCCTATCAGGTGCGGCAAGTGCTTATGGCAATCGACAAGTTGGAGAACAAACGATGACTCTGGATCACTATACCTACCGCGTTACTTGGTCTCACGAAGACGGGGAGCACGTCGGTTTGTGCGCTGAATTTCCGTCGCTATCTTGGCTCGCAGCCACGCCGGAGGCGGCCTTGTTCGGTATTCGCCAGCTGGTGGCCGAAGTGGTAGCCGATCTCCAGGCCAGCGGCGAGCCCGTGCCGGAAGCTTTCGCCGAAAAGCATTACAGCGGGGAATTTCGTGTCCGCATTCCGCCGGAGGTGCATCGTGCCTTGGCAATAGAGGCGGCCGAACAGGGGGTGAGCCTCAATCGTTTGGCCAGCGCAAAACTAGCAGCTTGACCCAGCCCTTGTTGTGCAATTAAGTGAGCAAATATGGACGAATCAACCATCAGCTGCATCGGGGATGCCTACAAACAGCCCCTGGCCGATTTGATCGTCAATCTCCACCAGCGGCAATCCAAGTGGGCATACATCGAGAAAGACTATGCTATCCCGCTTGTTCTCCTTTCGGTGGCCATGTTCGAGTCCTATATGGCTCGTGCGGCGTACCTCGCGCTTCCTGCCGATCAGAGGTCTCATATCCCCGCTACGCTCGAAGAAAGGGTCGCATCGGGAGGGCTTGAAACAGGGATTGAAGTCTTTAGAAGGCTATACCCTGCTTACCCATCGATGGATGCAATCTCCGAAGTCTACGTCTTGAGAGATGCGCTCACTCACAACCATTTGTGGGAATTCGAACGCAGCGATGGCAAGGCGCTACGGCGGATACTTGGCGGTAAGAAGTCATTTAAGGACAACGTAGATTTCAATACCTTGAGGACCAAATTCCTCGGCTTGCCTATTGTTCCCGGACATCAGGATTGGGCTGCCGCATCGACGTGTTTCAAGGCGCTATGGGATGCATTCGGCTACATCGAAACGAGAGAACCGTGTCACGTTGTGTCTCGCCAAGCATTTAATGTCCGCGTCAAGCGCAATTGTCTTCCGCGGTTCGAGGGGAGGATTTCGATAAGCCTTGCTGAACTGTTTGCGATGCCGTTGGCGGCCTGAGTATCAAAAGAATTGCATCACTAGCCAGCAGGCCGCTGCGCATGAATATCCCGCCGGTGTTGGCGGAATACCCATTGCCGCCAGGACTCGTCCAGGTCCTCGCCAAGGTCGGCCAATTGCGCGGTGACGCGGCCATCGGCCGAGGCCGTGATATGGGCGGGCAACTTGAGCGGTAGGGGGAGGCCGGGGCTGAGGTAGAGGCCGAGCACTATGGTATCCCCGACGGTGGGTTGTGCGCCCAGTTCCTGCCAGCTCACGATCTCCGGCCCGAGTTCGACCGGCATCGCCTGTGGCAAGGGGTGATTGCCCTGCAGGCTTTGTGCGAGCAGGTGCAGCATCAGATCGATCTTGGCATCGAGTCTCTGCAGATGTGCCTGTTCCGGTTCCGTCTCATGCAGCGGGCTCGTATCCATCAGGTTCAAGGCGTGGATCAGCAATTGCGCGTTTTGCCTGAGCGAGGCGAGGGCGTGGGGGTCCAGGGCCTGTTTCTCACAGACGATAGGTATGGCGCGGCTGACGCGCAGGGCACTGGTGGTCATGCTTGCGATTGTAGGTGAAATAGCCGCGTGCCGTGCAGTGCCAGGCGCGCGCTGCCGAATGCCGCCTCTTGTTGCGGGGCTGTCGTTACCGGCACCTTGAGGCGTCGCTGGCGGATCTTGCCGTAGGTGGTATTGCGTGCGCCGCCGCCGGCGGAGACCACGTGGCTCAAAGGCGTGGCGCCAAGTTCGGCCAGCCGGGCATAGCCTAGGGCCTCGATGTTGGCTAGGCCTTCGAGCAGGCCATGGAGGAACTGGCGCTGCGATTCGGGGCGCGGTTCCAGCCGGGGCGGCAGGGCCGGGTCGTCGACGGGAAAGCGCTCGCCCGGCCGGGGCAGCGGGTAGTAGTCGAGGCCGCTGCCGGCCTGCGGGTCGATCTCGGCCGACAGCGCGGCCAGCTCGGCATCGTCGAAGAATTGGCGCAGCACAGAGCCGCCGGCATTGGAGGCGCCGCCGGCCAGCCAAAGCTTGCCGAACCAGTGGCTGTAGACGCCGTAGCGGCCGGCCTCGACCCGTTTTTCCGAGAGCAGCTTCAAGACCAGGGTGGTGCCGAGCGAGGTCACCGCCTTGCCCGGCCGGTTTACGCCGGCCGCGAGGAAGGCGGCGATGGAATCGGTGGTGCCGGCGCGGACCAGGCAGTCGCCATTGATGCCCAGGCGCCTGGCCTGGTCGTGGCCGATCGGGCCGATGTCGCTGCCGGGGGCGACGACTTGGGGCAGGCGGTCGAGCCGGGTGAGTTGGCCGAGCCAAGTGGGCCAGCGCCGGGTCTCGACGTCGAAACCCATCTTCAAGGCGTTGTGGTAGTCGGACAGGCCGGGCCGGCCAGAGAGCTGGGCGGTCAACCAGTCGGCCTGGTTGAGGAAGAAGCGCGTGGCATCGAGATTGGGTTGCGCTTGCAGCCAGAGCACCTTGGCCAGGCCGGAGGTGGTGCTGGCTGCGGTGTGGTCGGGGCCGGCGGCTTGGCGGATCAGTTCGGCCTCGGCGGTGGCCCGGCTGTCGTTGTAGAGCAGCGGGGCGTGCAGCGGTTCGAGCGCGGCATTGCAGGCCAACACCGAGGCCGAGGTGCCGTCTAGGGCGAGGTGGCTCAGGCGTTTGCGCAGGCCTTGCGGCAGCAGGGAAAGAACATCAAAAAGGCTTTCTTGCCATATGGTTGCGAAATTATTTTCATGTGAATTGGCAAATTCGATGCGCTCGGCGGCCTCGATCTCTTCGGTCGGGGCCAAGGCCATGGCCCGCACCCCGCCGGTGCCGAAGTCGAGACCGAGGGCGTACCGGACCAAATCAGCCGCGGGTGTTCGATTGCGGCGCGAACTCGGCCAGCTCGACCCGGGGTTGTGGCTGCCAGCCGGCCTTGCGGTGCTCGGCCACGACGTTGGTGAAGATGCCGCCGCGCACGTAGAACTTCGAGGTCAAGCGCATGAAGCGCGGGTCGGTCGCGCGCACCAGGTCGTCGAGAATGCGGTTGGTCACCGCCTCGTGGAAATGGCCCTCGTCGCGGAAGGACCAGATGTAGAGCTTGAGGCTCTTGAGCTCGACGCAGCGCTGATCCGGGATGTAGTCGAGGAACAGGGTGGCGAAGTCGGGCTGGCCGGTCTTGGGGCAGAGGCAGGTGAACTCCGGAATCTCGATATGGATGTGAAAATCGCGCGTAGGCATCGGATTTTCAAAGGTTTCCAGTTCTTTTGTCGGCTGGCTAGGCATGGTGGGGGCAAGTGAAGTTAAAATGTCACGCAATTATAAACGTCGCTACTCATAAAACCTTGCGTCTCAAGCATATTCACCTGGCGGGGTTCAAATCGTTCGTCGACCCCGTGACCATTCCGGCCCCGGCCCAGTTGACCGGCATCGTCGGTCCCAACGGCTGCGGCAAGTCCAACGTCATCGATGCCGTGCGCTGGGTGCTCGGCGAATCCAAGGCCCGCGAGCTGCGCGGTGAGTCGCTGCAGGACGTGATCTTCAACGGCTCGGCCGACCGCAAGCCGGCCTCGCGCGCCTCGGTCGAGCTGCTGTTCGACAACAGCGCCGGCAAGGCCCCGGGCCAGTGGTCGCAATACGCCGAGATCTCGATCAAACGGGTGCTCACCCGCAACGGCGACTCCAGCTACTACATCAACAACGTCCACGTCCGTCGGCGCGACATCGCCGACCTGATGATGGGTACCGGCCTGGGCGGCGACGCCTACGCCATCATCGAGCAAGGCATGATCTCGCGCCTGATCGAGGCCAAGCCGGAGGAGATGCGCGGCTATCTGGAAGAGGCGGCCGGCGTGTCCAAGTACAAGGAGCGGCGCAAGGAGACCGAGCGCCGCCTGGTCGACACCCGGGAGAACCTGGAGCGGGTGGACGACATCCGGCGCGAGCTTGGCGCCCAGTTGGAAAAACTCACTAGCCAGGCCGAGGTGGCCAAGCGCTACTTCGCCTTGAACGAGGAGAAGACCCTCAAGGAACAACTGCTGGCCCTGATGCGCCAGCGCCAGGCCCAGGCCCGGCAGACCAGCCTGAACCAGGACATCGAGCGCACCCGGACCGAGATCGAGGCCCGGATCGCCGACCTGCGTCGGCTGGAGAGCGAGCTGGAGGCCGCGCGCCTCGGCCAATTCTCCGCCACCGAAGCGGTCAACCAGGCCCAGGCCGGCTTCTATGCCGAGAGCGGCGAGGTCGGCCGTCTGGAGCAGGCCTTGCAGATGCTGAAGGATCGGCGCGAACGGCTGGAGGCCGACCTGCGCCGTCTGAACGAGAGCCAGGCCCAGACCGAGTCTGAGAAACAGCGCGCCCAGGAGGAGTCCCAGCTCAAGGCGCGGGAACTGGACGAGGCCAAGGAGCTGGCCCTGACCCTGGAAGAGCAGGTACGGGGCCTGGCGGTCGAAGTGCCGGCGGCCGAGAGCGCCCTGCGTGAGGCCCAGGCCCAGGCCGCCGATGTCCAGCGCGAACTGTCGAACCTGCAGCAGTCGGCGCAACTGGAGCAATCGCACCTGAACCACGCCGACCGCGTGATCGACCAATTGAAGCAGCGCCACGCCCGCCTGGCCCGCGAGCAGATCGGCCTGGCCGCGCCGGCGCCCGAGCAGATCGCCCGTCAGCAGGTGGAACTGGAAACCGCGCAGGAGCAGGTCGAGACCTACAAGAGCCAGCTCGACAGTGCCAAGGCCTCGCTGGTCGGCCTCGATCAGGCCCGGCGCGAGGCGGCCCTGGCCCTGGAGCAGGCCGGACGCGGCGCGCACAAGGCCGAGGCCGAACTGGCCGCGCTGAAAAAATTGCAAGACCAGGCCGCCCAGGCCGAGAGCGAGGGCAAGAACTGGCTGGAGCGTCAGGGCCTGGGTCGCACCCAGCGCCTGTGGCAGGCAGTGAAGGTCACCGCCGGTTGGGAGACCGCCTTCGAGGCGGCGCTGGGCGAACGCCTGGCCGCCCTGGTGGCCGAGGCCCGGACCGACTGGCTGAGCGCCCCGCCCGAGAGTCGGTTCGATTTCATCCTGGCCGATGCCGGCATGGCGCTGGCCAGCCCCGCACCGCTCAATGGCCTGACCGCCCTGCGCCAACACGTTGCCACCGAAGACGCCTTGGCCGGCCGCCTGCTCGACGAGTGGCTGGCCCTGGCCTATGTCACCGACGACCTCCACGCCGCCATGGCCGCGCGTGGGCAATTGCCGATCGGTGGCCTGATCGCCACGCCGCAAGGTCATGTGGTCACCCGTACTACCTTGACCTTCAACGCGCCGGACAAGGGCCATCACGGCCTGCTCGCCCGCGCCCGCGAGATCGAGGGCCTGCAGGTCGAGGTCGAGCGCGAGCAGGCGGCCTATCACCAGGCCGAGGCCCGCAGCCAGCAGGCCGAACTGGCCCTGCACGAGGCACGGCGCCAAGTCGACCAGTTGCAGGCCGAGTTGAATCGGGCCCAGGCGCACCTGCATCAGGTGCAGATGGTGCTGGTGCGCGATACCGACGCGGCGAAACGGGCGGAAGAGCGTCGGGCGCAACTGGAACAGGAAGGCCAGGAAGTGGCTGAGCAACTGGCCGAGGAAGAGATGCAGCGGGCAGAGGCGGAGGAGCGTCTGCGCGAGGCCCGTACCCAGCAGGAATTTGTGCAGGAGCGGTTGGAGGAGGCTGGGCAGACTCGGTTGCAGGCCGAACAGACCCTGATGCAGTTGCGCGACCGGGTGCGCCAGGAAGAACGCGAGGTGCAGGAGGCGGGTTTCCGCGTCCGCGCCATCGAGGCCCGTCTACAGGAACTGGCCGAGCGTCGGGCCCAGGCCGACCGTCGGTTGGAAGAGTTGGTCATGGGCCTGGAAAACGCCCGCGAGGAGCTGATGGCCATGGACCCGGCCACGGCCCAGGCCGAGCTGGAGGCCGCGCTGGAGCGCCGGCAGCAGGCCGAGCAGGTCCTGATCGCCGCGCGCAATGCCTTGGAAGGCGAAAATCAGCGCCTGCGCGACATGGAGCAGCAACGCCTGAATACCGAGCGTGCGCTGGAGCCGCTCAAGGCCAACATCCAGGCGCTGGAATTGAAGCTGCAAGAGGCCCGGCTGCGCGAGGCCCAGTTCACCGAGCAACTGGCTGAAATCAACCTCGAGGAACTGGCAGCCAAGCTGCCGGAGAACGCCAAGGACTCCGAATACGCCGGCGACATCGAGCGCCTGGGCCGCGAGATCGCCGGCCTGGGCGCGGTCAACATGGCCGCGGTGCAGGAACTGGACGAGGCCCAGGCGCGCAAGAGCTATCTCGACGCCCAGGCCGAGGACCTGACCACGGCGGCCAACACCTTGGAAGAGGCGATCCGCCGCATCGACGGCGAGACCCGGTCAAGGCTGAAGGCAACCTACGACACGGTCAGCCGCGAGTTCCGCAACCTGTTCACCGACCTGTTCGGCGGCGGCGAGGCGCAGTTGATTTTGACCGGCGAGGAGATCCTCGACGCTGGCTTGATCGTGGTCGCCCAGCCGCCGGGCAAGAAGAACAGCTCCATCCACCTCTTATCCGGTGGCGAGAAGGCGCTGACCGCGCTGTCGCTGGTGTTCGCCTTCTTCCGCCTGAACCCGGCGCCGTTCTGTCTGCTCGACGAGGTCGACGCGCCGCTGGACGACTCCAACACCGAGCGTTACTGCAACCTGGTGCGCAAGATGTCGGGCGAGACCCAGTTCATGTTCATCACCCACAACCGCATCACCATGGAAATGGCCCAGCATCTGGTCGGCGTGACCATGCCGGAGCCGGGCGTGTCGCGCCCGGTGGCGGTGGATGTGGAGGATGCGCTGCGCCTGGCCGAGGCGGCCTAGTCAGGCGGCGTTCTGCGCCGGTTCGAACAGATAGCCTTGGGCGTAGTCGAAGCCTAGGGCGACCACCTGTTCCAGCATGGCATGGGTTTCGATGCCTTCGGCCACCATCTTGTAGCCGGCGTTGGTCACCATGCGGGCCACTTCTCGGATCACCTCTTTCTGGCGCACATCGCCCTTTTCCAACAGGCGCATCATGCTGATGTCGAATTTGACCAGATCGACCGGCATCGAGGCCAGGTAACGCAAGGAAGAATAGCCGCTGCCGAAGTCGTCCAGCGCGACCAGGCAACCGGCCTCGCGCAGCTTATGGATATGCAGCGTGGCCTTTTCGATTTGGTCGATCAGCGCGGTTTCGGTGATTTCGACCACGATCTTGACCTCGGGGTAGGCCAGTTTCAGGTAGACCAGCATGTCGGTCACCTTGCTCGACAACAGACCGACCGCCGACACGTTGACCGACACGCCGAGATGCTCGGGGATGCGGCCGAATTCCAGGTCGCGCTGCACGGCCTGGATCACCGCCTGATCGAACTCGGCGTCGACCCGGCGGGCCTGGACCACCGGGAAGATCTCGTTCGGCCGGATGATCTCGCCATCGATGTTGATCCGGGTCAGCGCCTCGACATAGGCGGGCTCCCGCGTTTGCAAGTCGATCACCGGCTGGTAGTGCATCTCCATCAAGAACGGGTCTTGGATGGTCTGGTAGATCGCCGAGATGCTCTTGTTGGTGAGCAGCGGCGACACCTCGTTCAACCGCTCGCCGAACACCTCGATCTTGCGGCTGGTCGGCCGCTTGGCCGCATACATGGCGATATCGGCCTGCTTTTGCAGCTCGCTCAATGGCACACCGGGGCTGCCATGGGCGATACCGATGCTGATGGTGACCGGTTCGATCACGCCGTATTGCCGGAAATCGTGGTTGAGCACCTGTTCGAGGCAGCGCGCCGCAATGGCCTCGGCATTGTCGGCATCGCTACGCGCCAGCACGGTAGCGAATTCGTCGCCGCCTAGGCGGTATAGGCGGTCTTCGCCGCGCAAGGTGCCTTGCAAGATCGAAGCCAGCGACTTGATCACGCTGTCGCCGACATGGTGGCCATAGGTGTCGTTGATCGCCTTGAAGTGGTCGCAATCGAACAGGATCAGCGAGCATTGCTCGATCTTGTTGCTGGCATCGAGGCTATGCCAGTCCTCGTCGTAGGCGCGCCGGTTGAATATTCCCGTCATCGGGTCGCGCCGTGCCTGGTCGTAGAAATTCTGGCTGCTGCGCTCCAGGTTCTGGTTCAAGTCGAGCAGGCGGCTGTGGTATTCGTAGAACGAGTGGCGTAGCTCTTCCAGTTCGCGGATAGGGAGCGGTTCGATCCGGCAAAAATTTTTCTCTTCGTTGTCCAAGTCGCGCAGGCTGTTGATTTCTTCTGCCAGTTCGCGCAAGGGGCGGGTGAAAAAGCGATGCAGCAGCCAGGCCGAGGCCAACTGGATCAGCAAGAAGACGGCGGTAATCTGGATGAATGCAAGCTGGAACACCGAGCGCATCTTGTCCAGGCTGGGATTGGGCATCAGGCCGAAGCTCAGGCTCTGCGCCAGCTTGTCACGATCGACGACGGTGCCGCTCGGAAGCTGTATTCGCATCGTGGCGAGGTCGATGTAGCGGTATTGCCGGTCCGCGCGCAGTTCATCCGCCAGATCGAACACCAGTCCGCCGTAACCGAGCAGTTGGCTGCCGCCCGATTCGGTGTATATCGGAAAGAACGAGAGCAGGCGGATATGCCCGCCCTCATTGACATATAGCGTGCCGCCTGTCCGCAGCGGCAGGCTATTGGGCATGACGTTCTTGCTATGGCCGGGGGCCAGGATGCGGCCGCTCCGATCGTACAGCGCAATGTCGTCGATCGTCTCGGGCAACAGTCCGGCATTGCGCACCCGCTGGTCGCGCCAGATCGGATAGTACTGCCGGTACATGAGCTGTTGCCGGGTCTCGTCCCATTCGGCCAGGACCTTTTCGATCGTCTGAATTCGCTTGGTGACGGTGGTGACCGCTTCTAGCGCCTCCCGTTTGGCCAACATGGTCTCGCGTTCATACAGCGCTTGCGAGGTCTTGTCGATTTCCCACCAGTTATAAAGGGCAAATAGAAGTAGCAACAGGCCGATCAGGACGTTGTAGGCAATGCTGAGATAACTGACCTTGGGGAGCTTTTTATGTGCCCGGTCCATTCGCGCCCTTCAGTTCTTCCAGCAGGCGGTCCAGCATATCGAACTCATGCTGGCCATCCATGAAATGGTTGGCGCCCGCGATGACGTGGACACGGGCCGATGTCGCCTTTAAACGGGGCAGCCAGCCCGGGCCGAAGCGGTCGTCGCCTGAGCCCATGATGAAGGCCATCGGTAGTCTGATTTTATCGATGCTGCCTATGACGCGATCCGGCGTCCATTCCATGTATGAAAGTAGGCCTTGCGGCGTCGATTGATACTGCTTGCAAAAGCTGATCGCGCGTTTGACCAAGGTCGGTCGCGGCTGTGCGGCCAAACGGCGCAATTCCTGAAGCAGGCGTTCGCGCTGGGCATCGTCGACGTTGTGTAGGCTACCTTCGACCAGGCTGATGCCGACCAATTTCCTGATGGCCGGATCGGGATGCGTTTCGAGATAGGCCAACAGATGAATGGTGCCAAAGCTGTGGCCGACCAGGACGATGGGGGTCTGCCGCTTTTTCAGCCAGCCAAGCCACAAATCGATCTCGCGGATCGAATCGGACATGCTGTGGGTATGAATAGCCTCGCAGGGTAGGCTGAGCTTGCGGTTGGCGATACCCAGGCTCAGGGTCGGCGCGAGTACGGTATAACCCGCATCGCTCAGATGCTTGGTCAATTGCCGGACGCTGGGAAATTCGTTGGTTTGCAAAAAGCCATGTAGGATGAGCACTGCCGGTTTGTCGCGTTGCCCGGCAAGATATTCGGCCGAGGCGGTCAGCGGCCCGTCGATAGCAATGGTCACCCGTTGGGCATGAACGGCCGTGCCGGTCAGCGCCATGAGGCAAGCGACGATCAACAGCGAGAAGAATCTACTGCATATCGGCATGACTTTGCTTGACACCGTATTTTCAGCGGATGGCCCGCTTAAGGATGCAATACCGTATTATCAACCGCGCGGGCAACAAATAGAACTGGCCCGACAGGTTGAGGCAGCCCTGAGTTCTTGCCGTGTGTCGGTTATGGAGGCGGGCACCGGGACCGGGAAGACCTTGGCTTATCTGGTGCCTGCCGTGCTGTCGGGCGGCAAAACCATCATATCGACCGGTACCAAGACCCTGCAGGACCAACTGTTCCACCGCGATATTCCCGCCGTGCGCGAGGCGCTGGCCAAGCCTGTTACGGTTGCCTTGCTCAAGGGGCGCGCCAACTACGTCTGCCACTATCATCTGGAGCGGGCGTTGAGCGACGCAAGATTGGCCAGCCGGGAGTTGGCCAACCACCTGCAGCAGATTGCCCAATTCGCCAAGCTCGACGACAGCGGCGACCGCATGGCCCTGAAGACCGTGCCGGAGGCGTCGCCGGCCTGGGGCTATGCGGTATCCAGCCGCGATAATTGCCTGGGTGGCGATTGTCCTAACCATCGCGACTGCTTTGTGCTCAAGGCGCGCAAACGCGCGCTGGAGGCCGATCTCGTCGTCATCAACCACCATCTGTTTTTCGCCGATGTGCTGCTCAAAGACGAGGGTGCGGGCGAGCTGCTACCCGCAGCCAATGCGGTGATCTTCGATGAGGCGCATCAACTGCCCGAGGTCGCCAGTCTGTTCTTCGGCGAGACGCTGACCACCGGCATGCTGCTCGAATTGGCGCGCGACGTGCGGGAGGAGGCCGACCAGGCCGCCGGCGATTTCATGCAACTGACCCAGGCCGCGACCGACTTCGAACAAGCGGTACGGCCGTTGCGGCTGCAATTCAATAGCGCGCAGCAACGCCTGCCGGCGCACCGGGTTCTGGGGCAGGCAGGTTTTGTCGAGGCCCTGGCCGAGATGCAGCAGCGCTTGGGCTTGTTGCATGGTCTGCTCGAGCTGCAGGCCGAGCGCTCCGAGGGCCTGAAGAGCTGCCTGGAACGGGCCGAGGCGTGCGCAGCGCGGCTGGAGTCGTGGCGCGGACCGGATGAGGACGGCACGATACGCTGGGTCGAGGTCGGCAGCCATGCGGTCATGTTGCATGCGACGCCGCTGAACGTGAGCGAGATCTTTGCCCGCCAGGTCGAGGCCAGCGCGAAGGCCTGGATTTTTACCTCGGCCACCCTGGCGGTGCGCGGCGATTTCAGCCATTTTCTGGCCGAGTTGGGCCTGCACGGCGCCGAAACCGGCTATTGGGACAGCCCGTTCGACTATGCCGAGCAGGCGCTGCTCTATGTGCCGAGCGGCTTGCCCGAGCCCAATGCCGCCGACTACACCCAGGCCGTGGTCGATGCCGCCTGGCCGGTGATCCAAGCCAGTGGCGGCCGGGCCTTTCTGCTGTTCACCAGTTTGCGTGCGATGAACGAGGCCTATGGTTGGCTGCAGGAGCGGATGGCGCAAACCGGGCTGGCGTTCCCATTGTTGCGCCAGGGCGACCGCAGCCGCTCAGAACTGCTGGCCGAGTTCCGGCAACTGGGCGATGCGGTGTTGCTCGGCAGCCAAAGTTTTTGGGAGGGGGTGGACGTGGCCGGCGAGGCCTTGTCGCTGGTGGTGATCGACCGCCTACCGTTCCAGCCGCCGGACGATCCGGTACTCGCCGCCCGCATCGATGCGCTCAAGCGCGCCGGCAAAAATGCCTTTTTCGACTATCAACTGCCGCATGCCATCATCAACCTGAAGCAGGGGGCCGGCCGGCTGATCCGGCGCGAAACCGACCGCGGGGTCTTGATGATTTGCGATCCGCGCCTAGTAGAAAAGTCCTACGGCCGGCGGATCTGGCAGGCCCTGCCGCCGATGCGGCGTAGCCGCCAATTGGACGAGGCCGTCGCCTTTTTCGACTCGGCCTGCGTAGCGGTAACGCCATGAGGCGCCGGCTCCGATTCTTGCTGGTGTTGTGGGCATTGACCATGCCTTGGCGGCTACATGCGGCGCCGACGGTCGAACTGCTGGTGCAGACCTCGCCGCTGGCCGGTTTCCAGTACCATGCCGGGCCTGCGCTCTGGCCTTTGCTGCGGGTCGGCGACCGGCTGGCCTTGGTGCGCGAACCGTGGAACCCCTATGACAGCGCGGCCATCCGGGTCGAATGGCATGGGGTGCCGATCGGCTTTGTGCCGAAGCGCGAAAACAAGGATTTAGCCAGGCTGATGGACGCGGGGACGAAGCTGGCCGGGCGCATCGCGTATCTACAACGCAGCCGTAACCCCTGGCAGCGGGTTTTGTTCGATGTCCACCTGGATCGCGGCGATTGAGTAGTGGCGAGGCGCTGCCTATAAGCAGATACAATTCGCATCTGTTTAGACTGTTTTGTCTGGTTGCCAGGCCTTGAGAATACTTGCTTTCGATACCTCGACCGAGTGGTGCAGTGCAGCCGTGCTGCTGGATGGTGCTGTCTGCAGCCGGGCTGTGCTGGCCGGGCAAAAACATTCCGAGTTGCTGTTGCCGATGGTGCAAGCCGTATTGGCCGAGGCTGGCTTGGCCTTGAGCCAGGTGGATGCCATTGCCGTCGGCCAGGGCCCCGGTTCGTTTACGGGTCTGCGCATCGGTTGCGGTGTCGCCCAGGGCTTGGCCTTCGGCGCCAATTTGCCGGTGGTCGAAGTGATCACCTTGGAGGCGATGGCGGCCTATGCGCTGAAGGATGCCGCCTCAGGCGGCGTGGTGGCCTGTCTGGATGCGCGCATGAACGAGGTCTATGCCGCGATCTATGAGAAGTCGGTTTCCGGCCTGCACACCGCAAGCGAACCGGGCTTGTACGCTCCGGGGCAAGCCCCGTTGCCGGTGGGCGACATGGTTTATCTAGGTTGTGGCAGTGGATTCATAGGGTATAGCGCTATTCTTGCCGAGCGTTATGCCGGGCGACTCGCTCGCGTCGCGCCGGAGATGCATCCGCATGCCGAGGCGATCGCCCGTTTGGCGGCGGACAAGTGGCAGGCGGGCGATTTCGTCGCGGCCGAGTCGGTCGAACCGCGGTATATCCGCGACAAGGTCGCCTTGAAGACCTGCGAGCGATGAGCGCTGTCTTGCGCAGTCTTGCCCCCGATTTTCGGCCGATGAGCGAAAGCGATGTCGACGCCGTGCTGGCGATCGAGCAGCGGGCCTATCCCAGA
>JAJZTV010000255.1 GCA_021847385.1 Pseudomonadota bacterium
CGCGCTGGCCAACCAGGAACACGGCGACGGTGGCGCCGGCCAAGCCGAAGCTGACCGTCAAGCCGATTTCGCTCGGCGAGAAGGCCAGCCTGGCCAGGTAGAGGCCTAGCAGCACGCCGATCAGGCCGGTGGCAACGGCGCGGAGGAAACTGGCGAGATAGATGAGGCGGCGCTCGTGCATCGGGTAAGCCTAGCACCCAAATCGTGCCGCCATAATAGTTGACAAACTAAGTCGGGTTTTATACGATGCCGACAACTGCAGCTCAAACGGGCTGGGTCAATTTCATAAAAGTGGTGAAGAGAGGAAGCAAGCGATGGAAATCGAAATCAACGGCAAAGTGGTCGAAACCGATCCCGAAGGCTATCTGGTCGATCTGGGCGACTGGTCCGAGGACGTGGCGAGCTATCTGGCGGCGCAAGACAAACTGGAACTCCAGGAAAACCACTGGAAGATCATTCATTACATGCGTGATTACTTCAACGAGTATGGCACCGCGCCCAACCTGCGCATTCTGCAGAAGGGCTTGAAGGAAGAGTTCGGTCCGGAGTGGGGCGAGAAGAAGTTCCTGTTCGACCTGTTCCCGTTCGGCCCGGCCAAGCAGGCCGGCCGCTATGCCGGCACACCGAAGCCGACCGGTTGCGTTTAAGCGAAATATCGCAGCTCATGCAAACCCGTTAGAATCATGCCCGCCTCGTGCGGGCATGTTTTTATTGGCAGCACAGCAAGACAAAAACTTAACTATGAGGAGATTTACCTGATGAATCCGTTGCAAACCCGAGGTGGTACCGTCATCGCCGGCATCGTGCTGGCCGTCATCCTGACTTTGATCGCACCGCTGCCCGAGGGCGCGGCCCGTGCGGTCAACCCGTTGGAGATCTCCGTCTGGTTCCATGCCGTGGTCGGCGTGGCCTGGATCGGCCTGCTCTATTACTTCAACGCCGTGCAGGTGCCGGCCGTGGCCGCCGCCACCGCCGACGGCAACCCTGGCCCGGCTGCGATCAATAAGTACGTCGCGCCGCGCGCGCTGTTCTGGTTCCGCTGGGCGGCCGTGCTGACCTGGCTGTCCGGTGCCGGCGCCCTGGGTCACATGGGCATCCTTAAAGACGCCTTCATGCTGGCCAACCCTTCGGTCTATGCCATCGGCATCGGTGCCTGGCTGGGCAGCATCATGCTGTTCAACGTCTGGGTCCTGATCTGGCCGAACCAGAAGAAGATCCTGGGCATCGTCCAGGCCAGCGACGAAGAGAAGGCCAAGGCGCGCAAGATCGCCTTCCTGGCCTCGCGCACCAATGCCATGTTGTCCATCCCGATGCTCTTGGGTATGACCGCACACGCGCACGGCCTGCCGTTCTAAACAGACCGCACGCCAAAACGGGGGCCGCGGCCCCCGTTTTTATTTGCGCTGAAGATTCATAGCTCACGCACCACGCGCAGGCCCAGGTTGACGTCGAGTTCGTTGTGAAAGCGCGGTTTGCGCGCGGCGGAGCGGGCGTCGAGCGCACCCTCGAACCAGGAGCCGCCCTTGGTCACCCGCCAGTCGCCCTGCGCCGGCTTGCGGCTCATGGCGTCGATCGGGCCGTGCCAGCGATCGCCGGTGAACTCCCAGACATTGCCGTGCACCTCGAACAGGCCCCAAAGATTGGCCGGATAACTGCCGACCTCGACCGCGCGGTTGAACGGCACGCAGAACGGCAGGAAGCGGCGCCAGCCGGAGACCGCCTTTTGCGGTGGCGCGAAGGAGCCGACATTGGCCTCGCTGCAGGTCAGATATTCGCCAAAGCAATAGGCGGTGCGGCTGCCGGCGCGCGCCGCGTATTCCCATTCCATTTCGCTCGGTAGGCGATAGCGCTGGCCGGTTTCCTCGGACAGCCAGGCCAGATAGGCCCCGAAGCCGGCCAAGTCGATGTTGATCGCCGGCTGGTGCGCCTCGCCCCGGACCAGGTGGTCTTGCCAGAGATAGCCGGTGGCCGCTTCGAAGCGGCCGAACTCCTCGGTGGTGACGGTGCAGCGGCCGATGGCGAAAGGCTTGTCCACGTGCATGTTGCGCGCGGGCAGGTCGCCGAAGCGGCGCGCCTCGTCGTCGGCCCCCATTTCGAACACGCCGGCCGGAATCACCGCCAGTTCGGGGCCGTCGCCGCCATGGCGCATGGCATCGCGGAAAAACACGGCCAGGCCGTGGGCCCGCGCGGCCTCGGCCTGCATGGCGCGCAGCGCCTGGGCATCCAGGTCATGAACGTAGGCCGGGGCGGCGTTCGCGCGGCATTCGTGCATGGTCATGCCGCCCGCCAATGGCCGGACTTGCCGCCGAGTTTTTCCAACAGGCGCACCTGCTCGATGACCATGCCGCGGTCGACCGCCTTGCACATGTCGTAGATGGTGAGCAGCGCCACGCTGGCGGCGGTGAGCGCCTCCATCTCGACCCCGGTGCGGCCGACCGTCTCGGCCGTGGCCCGGCAGTCGATGGCGTTGCGGGTCGCGTCGAATTCGAAGTCGACCGTGACCCGGGTCAGCGCGATCGGGTGGCAGAGCGGGATCAGCTCGCCGGTGCGCTTGGCGGCCATGATCCCGGCCAGCCGCGCCACGCCGAGCACGTCGCCCTTCTTGGTGCTGCCGTCGCGGATCATGGCCAGGGTCTCGGCCTGCATAACGATAC
>JAJZTV010000027.1:0-12782 GCA_021847385.1 Pseudomonadota bacterium
ACACTTTACCATTTATACTAATTGAAGTTGCTCGGCGTCATTCTTTCGGGAAGCGCGACGGCCACGCCTCCTCGGCCTCAACGGACAGATCAGAAAAAGTGCAAATGGTAAAGTGTCACCGTAATCTCACCGTAATCATTGACTCCCCACGCTCATGAAAAATTCGGGTAAGAAACGCCGTGAAAGTCTTTCTACAACACCGCTGGCAGCGACCAATGGATCAATTCCATTACTACTGTAGATGCTGCAAGAGGCCATGTCGTCAGGGAAACCAAACTGAGCATACAGCTCTTGAAGTTCGGAAACCTTTTCCTCGTCTGAGCCTTCTCTCTGCAATAACCAAGAAAGATGCGCAAGCCGCCACTTCTCCATTGCCTCGCATTCTTTCTCTTGGGACGTCGGCTGCCCGTGAGTCCCAAGGAAGTGGATGCATGTAGAAATCAGGTCGTCTTCGGAGAGATTTTCTCCCGAGGCAATAGTTACTATGTCGCCATCAACTTCACCAGCGGTTTTGGCTAGGACAGTTTCAGCATAACCGATTAGATGTTCCTTCTTACACCATCCACGCTTTAAACCGACTAGCAGCGTGTACCAATCCAGCAAATTGGCTTGCTTCATAAAATCGAAGGCAGACATGGTTACTCCTTCAGGGTTTTGGGGGTATTTGGTTTGGGAAGCCCGTAACCCATCCATTCGGGATAAATCGTCGATGCGTTACCTGGCCTTGATCGACAATCCATTCAAAAACGCCTTGTTTATCGTTCAGACCACCTTCAACTTGGTAAAGCTCTGATTGTCGCACAACGGCACCGCCAGTCCCTTTGGTTGGTATACTGAACTTCGCGGCATCCCCAACGTAGTTGTCCACCATATCGGGGAATAAATGCTGGGGGTCCATCTTGGTTGCACTTCCGGCACGAACGCGGCCGAGAATGGCGTTCTCAATCTCCGTTCCCCCCTTTGCCACCATAGCATCCGCCGCATCGCCAAACATCCTCGCTGCGACAGTCTTAATGCCCGAACCCACTAGCCCGGCCAGTTTATCAATACCTTTGCCACCTAGCACGAACTCTTCCAGCGGGTACACCGGCGAGATCGCATTGTCGTTGGTATTAAATAGGTCTTTCAACTCGGTAATCGATCTCTGTTCGTCCGGGCTGCACAAGCGCGGTGGCGAGCAGGCATTTATGAGATCATTGAGCACGCCTTGGAGTGTTAAAGGGTCCATTACAGACTGGCAATTACCGTGCAACAGGCAGTCCACGGCTGCTTGATGCTGTGCTTCATCGAGTTTTTGGTATTTCGCATTAATGGCGTCTTTGCTTTTCTGCGTTTGGGCGGCAGCAAGTTCTTGTTGCTTGTTCTTGGCTTGCTGGGGAGTCAGGTAGTTATTCTCCATCTCTATCTGCGCCGCATTGGTCGTAGTCGTCACATTACCGCTTCCAGACAGTGTGGCGACGCTCGCGATGAGGCCGGTCACCAGGTTCTTCTGGGCCTCCTTCTGCTGGGCGCTGAGCTTGCCGGCCTCCTCGCCGGTCAGGCCTTCGATCAGGTTGTTGACGACAACGCTGGCCGCCGCTCCCGTCGCTCCGGCGCCGCAACTCTGCTGGCTCGCCGCCGCCCCGGCGCAGCCCACCAGGGCTTGCAGGGACGCGCGGGCGGATTCGCTCCCCAGGTCGTCGGCGATTTGCTTCACCTGGTCCGTGCCCAGGCTTTGCAGATAGGCCACGGTGGCGTTCCGGATGAACTGGCTGGCGCTCCCCGTCACGTCTCCGCTAGCAGCGGACGTCAATGCCGTGGCGATCTGCCGGTAAGTGCCCCCCGGTCCCCACAGGGCAGCCTCATCCACCTGGGCTTGCAGCCGGTCCAAGGTGGCTTGGTCGGCACCTTGCTGTTTGGCGTTGTTCAATGCCGCCTTGGCCGCATCCGCCTCCTTTGCCCGGTTACCGAGGAAGGTACCCACCTGCTGCGTAAACGCCCCGGTAATCTCAAACCCGGCCTTGATCTCCTGCTCGTTGAAGATCGGCTTGAGCGCATTGCTGCTGTCTTGGTCGCTGGAAACGTCGGTATTGATGCCGGCGACGGTGGTGGCCACATCCTTGCCGGTCAGTTCCTGCTGCCGCTGGTCGTCCGTAATCGTGACAGTCGCGCCGCTGATGCCCGATTTCGTGGTGCTGTGGGCGTTACCGCCGGCATTCATCGCGAGCGGCGGGGTGGCGGACCAGCCGTTCAGGCTGGGCAGGGTGCTGCCGGGCGTTTGGTTTGCGCCGGTTTGCGCGTTGCCCTGCTGGTCTGTACCCACCCCGCCCGCCGCGATGTTGTTGCCGCCGCCGAGGGGGATCATCGAGGAACCCCGGCTGAACCCGCCACCGATGCCGATACTGCTGGCGTTGGACTCGGCCTTGTTCTCGATATCGCTGGCGGTCAGGGTGCCGGTGCTCAGGCTGTTCTTGCCATCCTGCACCGCCTGGTCGGTGCTGGCGATGACTGCGCCTTTCAGGTCGGTGTTGCCTTTTACCTTGACCTGGAACCCGTCCTCTCCAGCCTTGATGCCGGACTGTTCGGTGACGCTGGCGAAGGTGCTGTCGATCTTCTGCTGACTGGCATTGGCACTCGCGGCAAAACCGTAACCGATGGTGACGCTGCCGCCTAGCGACTGATCTTTGCTCTTGTAGTCATTAGTGTCTTGCAGGCTTTCGATGTTGAGATTGCCGCCGACATCGGCTTGTACCTGCTTGCCGCTGGCGACCGCGCCTTTGAGGGTGGTGTCGCCGCCCGATTGCAGGGCCAGCTTGTTACCGGCTTCCACATGGGTATTGGTCCAGCTTGTGTCTTGTCCGTCGGCCTTGCCCCGCGCCGCGCTGGCGTTGGCGGTGAAGCCCGCCGCGAAACCGCCCGATCCATAGGTGATCGCCACGCCCACGCCCGCGCTTTGGCTGCTGTTGGTGCTGTGCTGCTCATCCGTGTTCTTTGCCGCCAGCAGGTTGATGTCGCCATCAGCCTTCAAGGTGGCATCATTGCCTGCCTGGACGGTGCTGCCCTGTACCGTGATGTCGCTGTCTTTGCTGGCACCCGTGGCGCTGAGGTTGACGTTGCCGCCTGCCGCCACGGTCGAGCCTTGGTCGGTGCTGCCGGCTTGTGTCTGTTTGCTTTCGCTTTTCGATCCACCAATCGTGATCGACACGCCGATCCCGCCCGCGGCCTTCGGGTCGGCCGCTACGGCGTCGTAGCCGTTCTTGGCCGCCAGCGCCGTGGTGCCCGCGGCCAGGACCTGCATGCGCTTGTCCTTGGTCTGGCTGGCCGCATTCGCCATTTGCTTGGCCGTCTGGACCGCGCTGATCACCGGGCTGGTGATGGCCACCGTCAGGCCGGACTGCTTGAATTTGGTTTCGGTGCTGCTCTGGCTAGTGTTTTGCGCTTCCAGAATGTCGACGCGCTTGGCATGGATGTCGATATTGCCTTGCGGCGCAAGCACATCGCTGCCGACCTGGCGGTAGTTCTTGCCGGCCTGGATGGCGACATCGCCCTGGGTACTGCCCACCGTGGAGGCCGCCGCGCGGGTGCCCGTCGCCTGGTTGTCCGCGCTTTGTTCTTGCGTGCCGATGGTAAAGCCGATCCCACCCGAGCTGAACATGCCGGATGTCTGCTCATCCTTGAAGTGGCTCTCGGCGCTGGTGTCGGTGGCCGCCTCGATGTTGACGTTGTTTTGCGCCGAGAGCAGGGTGCCCTGGGTGCTGACCACGTTGCTGCCTTTCAGATTGATGTCCCGATTGGCCAGCACGGTGGCGGTGTTGGCCGACAGGGTGGTGGCTTGGGCGGTGGTCTGGTCCAGGGTGTCGCGGGTGGTGGTGGTCGTGGTGGAGAATAGGCTGCTGGTGCCTTCGTGCTGATGGGCCTCATCGACGCTGACGTTGGCTTCTCCGGCGTTCAGGTTGACGTCGCGCCCGGCCGTGGCCAGGAGCGTGCCTTGGTCGCTGATGACGCCGGCGGCTTTGGCATTGAGGTCGTTGCCCGCTTGCAGGAGGATGTCGCCCTGGGTCTGAATGGTGCTGCCGACGTCGGTGCGGCTGCTGTCGCTGCGATGGTTTTCGCCGTCCCAGGCGACGCGGTTGTTCGAGGCCTCCGTGACGGTGCCCAGGTTGAGGTCGTGGCCGGCGGCGACGATGGTGCTGCCGCCCTGGCCGCTGTTGGCGATGGCGGCGGCGGTCAGGTTGAGGTCGCGCCCGGCGGCGGCGATGAGCGTGCCGCCGCCGGTGACGTACAGCCCGGCGACGCGGTCGACATTGGTGCGGCTGCCTTGGGCGTTGCTTTGGGTGCGCGTGGTGCTGGTGACGTTGAGGTCGCCCCCGGCACTGGCGGTCAGGCCGTTCGCAGCCTCGATGCGGCCGCCGAGATTGTTCAGGTCGGTGCGCGCAGCGACAGCGACATCGTTGCCGCTGATGCGCCCGCCGAGGTTATTGAGGTTTTCGGCGGTGAGCGCCACCACATTGCGCCCGGCAATGGTGCCGCTGTTGGCGAGATCGCCCGTAACATTGAGGTTGACGCTGTCGCCGCCGATCAGGGCGCCCGAGGCGGCTAGGTCGCCGTCCTGTACGCGCACGTACAGTTGCGGCACCAGAACCTGGGTGGTCTGTCCGTTGGGAAGGGTGACGTCCTTGGCCACCAGCCAGACGATGTCGCTGGTGAGTTCGGCCATTTGTGCGGCGGACAGGGCCACGCCCGGGACGAGTTGGTGCGCTTTGGCATAGGTCACCCCGGCGTCCATGAGGCCGCGGTATTCTGCTTCGTCGCCGGCATACCCATCGAGGAACCTTCTGCCCGTCAGCAGGGCCACCTGCTCGCGCACCAGTTTTTGTTCGTAGAAGCCGTCACCCAGGCGTTCCTGGGTGGTGGCCGGGTCGATGGACAGGGCGTTCAGCAGATAGTCCGAACTGAGCCAGTTGCGGTAGTTGGCGAAGCTGGGGTCGGTTTCGACCAGGTAGCCCGCATGGGGCGCGGGGTTCAGGCTGAACAGGCTGTTGTCGGGAACGCCGGCATTGATTCCGCCGCTGCGCACCACGGTGGCCGGCCCGCCGGCGTTGTCGCTATGCAGGGCCGCCACCTGGGTGATCGGGCCGATGGCCGAGCCGCTGCCGATCGCCACGTTGGCCGCGTTGGCCCCGCTCGGCGATTGACCGACGGTGCCGGTCGACAGCGTGGAAATCTGGGTGCCGGTCCCGGCGGGCGCGGTGTTTTGCTCGTAGACCGTGGGGGTCAGCGCGATCGCCTGAATGGTGGTGGCGGGGTTATAGCCGGAGGTGCTGCTGCCGGTGTCGTCACGTCCTTTTTGGTGGTTTCTCCAGTACGAGGTAACGGTGCCGGAATCGGTGATGGTGCGCTCGCCCGCCACTTCGGTATTGTCGAGCGTGCCGATGGCGCCGCTGAGCGTGCCGCCGGCGATGATGCGGCTTTTGTCGTTGAGCAGCGTGTCGGCGGTGATGTTCATGGCGCCGCCGGACAGGATCTGTGCCGGGTCGGAACTTTGCACCTTGGTCTCGGTGGTGGCCCGGTCATAGCTGTAGGCGAGCCAGCTCTCATAACTACCCTCTGGTGTCATGAGGTGGTCCGATTCGTCGTTGTAGACATAAACCCCGGGCGTGCCCGGCGTGTAGCGCGTGGCGGATCCGCTGCCCTGATATTCAACGACGTGCTCGGTGCCCAGCGATTCCACGGTGGTGCTGAAGTGCTCGTTGGTGTTGTTGATCTGGCCGGCGGCAAGATCGACGTTCCCGAGCGCTTCGATGGTGGCGCTGTTGTTGTTGAACGTGGCGGCCTGGCCGGTGGCATTATTGTTGGCATCGAGGCTACCGCCGATGGCCATATCGCCCGCACTGAAGATCAGGGCGTGCTCGCGATTGTTGATGGTTTCCGCGCCGATGTCGAGGCGATTGCGCGCAGCGATGACGGGTGCAACGCCGTTTTCCACATCGTTGGTGACGGTGGTCGCCCCAATGGCGAGGTGGTCGCCGTAGATGCGCCCCGTGCCCAAATTGTTTAGGGTGATCGTTTCGATGATCGTGTCTTGCCCGTCGATCAGGCCGCGGTTGGTCAGGGTGTGGCTGTCGGTGGCCTGGAGGTGGACCTGATTGGCGCTGATCTGGCCATTGGCCTGGTTGTCGATGGTCGCCGCCTTGAGGTTCAGGGCGGTACCCGCCAGCAGGCTGGACTGGTTGGTGAGGGTGCCCGTGGTTTCCAGGCTGGCCGTACCGTTGGCTTGCAATTGGCCGGTGTGGGTGTAGTTCTGGGTGAGCCTGACGCTGAGATCGCCTTGGCTCAACACCTTGCCGTCGCCCGTCAGACTGGCGCTGTCCACCGCAAGGTTTTGTCCGGCGATCAGGGTACCGCCGGTGTTGGTGATGGCCAGGGTTTTAGCGGCGAGGTCGGCATCTTGCAGCGTTGCTGTCGTGGCGGAAGAGATCAGGCCTTGGGTATTGTCGATGGCGCCGCCACTGGTCAGCGTCAGGGTATCGTCGGCGCGGATGGCGCCGCTTAGGTTGTCGATTTGCGGGGCGCTCAGGTTGACCGATTGCCCTTCCAGTCCTTGGTTGTCGCCCTGGGTGTCGCTGTTGGCGATGCTGCCCGCGGTAATGCCCAGGGTTTGCCCCGAACGCACCAGGCTGGCGGTGTTGTCCAGCGTGCCGCTCAGATTGATGCCCAGGTTGCCCAAGGCCTGGATTTGCCCACCTTGGTTATCGAGCGCGCTGCCGCTTAAATTCAATTGGGCGGCACTGGCGATCAGGCCGCCTTGGGTGTTGCCGAGGGCGGCACCGTTGGCCGTGAGCGCACCACCGCTGCCGATGTAGCCCGCGCTATTGGTCAGGTCACCGGTAGTCAGGGTGACGCTGCCTTGCCCGAGAATTCCGCCGCCGCCCGAATTAGTGTTGCTGAGGGTCTGGCCATGTGTGTCGACGCCGAGGGCGCCTTGGGCCTGGATCAGCCCCGCATCATTGTACAAGGCCCCGCTTTGGATGCCGAGAGCGCCGTCGTCGTTCGCGCCCGTCGCGGCGAGTGCGCCGCGGGTGTTGTCGAGTGTTTGCCCTTGGCTGTTCAGACCTAAGCTGCTGCCGGTAATGACGCCATCGGTATTGGTCAGGCCGATGGATGAAATGTTGATCGCCAGAGCGGCTTCGATACGGCCGGCGGTGTTGTCGAGGGCTCCCGCGGTGGCGGTAACGTTGGTCTGGCTTTGCATGGAACCGATGGTGCCCTGGGTGTTGTCGATCTGACCAGCGCTCACGTTCACTTGCCGGTTTGCCGCCAGGAGGCCTTGTGTGTTGGTGAGCGTTTGCGTGGTGCTGACGCTCAATGCCTGGCCGGCGGTGATTTGCCCTTGGGTATTGGCGAGGCCGTTGGCCGTTACGGTGACGTTACCGCTCGCACCGAGGCTGCCCGCAACACCGTTTTGCGCGCTGTTGTCGATTTGTCCGCCGGCGTCGATGCCGAGGTCGGCGGCCGCCCCGCTCGCTTGCAGGGTGCCGCCCCGGTTGTTGAAGTCGCCCACCGCCAGGGTGGTCGTGCCGTTGCTGGCGAGGATGCCGCCGGTGTTGTCGAGCAGGGTGCCGGCGGCGATATAGGTGGCGTCGGTGCCTGTTTGAATCAACGTGCCGCCACGGTTCGATAGCGTAGCGCTGTCGATCCGCAACTGCCGGGCGACGGTGGAACCCCCGTCCAGGGTCGCGGAGGTCGCCGTAAGGTCGAGCAGGCCGTTTTGCTGCCGATTTCCCCGCCGGCGCCGTTCAGGGTGGCGACGGCCACCTGGAAGTGGCCGTCGCCCGCGTGCTCCAGCTTGCCGTCGGTGTTGGTGAGGGTGGTGGCGGCTATGTCGAGATTCCGGCTGTTGGTGGCGATCCGTCCCTCGCTGTTGTCCAGGGTGCCCGGCAGGTCGAGGACCAGGTCGCCGCTGCCGGTTTGCAGGATGTCGCCCCCGACGTTGGACAGGTCGTGGGCGCCGGTGTTGATTTGGGCGGCGGAGACCGCGGCGCGGTCGGTGCGCAGAGTCTGGCCGGCCTGGGCCGCCAGGGTCTGGCTGGCGGCCAGGCTGGCGCCGCTGGCGTCGAGGTCGCCGCTGCTGGCGGTGAGGCTGATGTTGCGGCCGCTGGTTTGGCTGCCCGTAAGGTCGATGGTTTGGGCGCTCAGGTTCTGGTCGCCGCCGCTCAGGTTTTGCCCTTGGGCGCTGATGGCCTGGGTTGCGTTGACGGTGAGCGCGCCGCTGCCGCCCAGGCTGCCGTCGGCCTGAACGCCCGCGCCGAGCACCGAGCCGCTGCCGCTGCTGACCCGGCTGCTCGCGCCGGTGGCTGCCAGGGCGGCGTTGCCCTGGGCGGCGATGACACCGCTATTGTCGATATCGCCACGGGTGCTAAGAAGGACATCGCCCTGCGCATAAAGGATGCCGGTGTTTTGAATTCCGGCGTTGGTATCGATCTGGGTGTTGCCGGTGCCGGTGATGCGGCCCGCGTTTTCCAGCCGGCCGTCGGCGGTGACCGTGACTTCGCCGGCGCCGGCGCCGATGTCGCCCGCATTACGCATCCCAACACCGGCTTCGGTGCCGACGAGGGTAATTTTGCCGGCGTACATGCCGCCCAGTTGGGCGACGTCGATGCCAAAGGCCGGTGTGGTCCCGTTGCCCGCAATCGGTGTGGCCTGGGTGTGGCCGGCATCGACCTGGTCGGCCCCGGCGGTAACCTTGAGTTGGTTGGCCCAGATCCCTGCATTGACTTGCACGGCACGGGCGATGATGTCGGTGTAATCGGTGCCGCTGGCATCCATCCCCGCACCGTTGATGGCGATGGTTCCACCTTGGACCCGATAACCGTCGAGGTTGCCGCCATTGACAATCGCCGTGCCGGTGGTGAGCGTGGCGCGGCTGGCGTTGATGAAGCCGCAGCCGTCGCAGGTCACCCCGGCAGGGTTGGCAATGACCACCTGGGCGCGGCTACCCGCGACTTCCACATAGCCGTAGAGCAGGCTGGGATTGCTGGAGTTGACCTCGTTCAGGATCACCCGCGCCGTGCCGCCGGCCAGCCACGGATTGCCCTGGACCCAGCCGCCCAGTTGAGTCTGCGCGTCGGTGCGCGAGTTGTTGAGAATGGCCCCCTGTTGCTGCACGTCGAACTGGCTGTAGGTGTTGCGCGAAACGCCTGCCGCGCTGGGGGTCTGGATGTTGACCAGGGGCACGCCGTTGGCGGCGTTCAGGACGGTCGGCCGTTGACTGGCCGGGGCGCTCGGGTCGGCCGCGATCTGCGCCTGCCCGGCGGCAGGCCAGGTAACCAGACCGAGGACCGCCCAGACCCCGAAGGCCAACATTCGTACGGAGACAAGCATGACAGCGCGCCGCACGGACTCTGGCACGACGGGATCACCCGAGGTCGTAGCGGCGGCCTTGCTATGGCTGGTCGCGGTTTCAGCCACGGCCATCAGCAAGCCGCGGGCTCGGTTGAAGACGATGCGATAACGGTGCTTGTTCATGCGATGCCCCCGATGGGTTTCTCGAAGAATCAGAAGCGGTAGCCGAAATACAGCATCGCTTCCGTCGTTTCCGGCTTGCCGTTGGATAGATTGGCGGATTTACGGTTGAAGTTGATGTGCTGGACTTCAAAGCGGGCCTCAACCTGCCTGGCCAGGACAGTGCTTACGCCCAAGCCGAAGCCCACGCCGCTGTGCGTGGTCTCCCCGGTTCCGACTTGGCTGTCGTTGAATTCGCCTTTGGCGTGATGCCAGGCCAGTTTGCCGTAGACAAGCCAGTTGGGGGACAGCCGGTATCCCGGTGCCACGTACAGCGAATAGTGATTCTTGAGTTTGGTGTGCACCGTGTAGGTGGTGCCGCTGTCGACGTAGCTCACCGTTCCGAAATCGGTCTTATTCAAGTCGTAGGTCGCGCCCAGTGTCGCCACCCATTGCGACGAGAGCGCAATACCGTACGAACCGTCCAGTTTGACCGCGGCGCTATTTTCTTTGCTGGTCTGTCCTGCCAAAAAGCCGCCGTATTCAAGCCGATTGTGGGTCGTGCCGACGCCCACAGCGAGCGCGGGGCCGGTGAAGTCGGCGTCTTGGGCCTGGGCAGCGGTGCAAGCGAGCAGCGTCAAGGCGGCGCAGGTAACGGCGGAATGCAAGGGGTGTTTCATGTAAGCTCCTTTTCTGAAAGTGTTGAATGGACGGTCGGTGTAAGCGCGACAGGGTGTGTCTCGAACCAGGCGCGCGCTTCTTCGGGCAGTACCGCCATGCCGCGAAAAGTTTTGATTTTCAGTCCCCGTTGGTCCCCCCGGTGGTAAAGGGAGCGCATGCAGCGGTTGGCGAACAGTTGCCGGGCGAGCAGGCGCTTCATGACCTGGCTGTGGCCGAAAGGCGCGACCCAGTCGAGGATCCACATGCGATCGCCGCTGTCCCAGTCGCCCTCCGGCATGCACAAGGGGTGGCGCTGCAAGTAGCGCCGCTCGGCCTCCGGGCTCAGGTTGGCCCAAGACAGGTAAAACACCGCGCGCCCCGCCTCGGCGGCCAGGATGAATTGGCGATGCTTGATCGCCGGCAGCAGCAAGGTCGGGAGGGTGTGCAGCGGCATCTCCCGATGGGATTCGGAGTGCATCCACAGCCAGACCGCGGCGCCCAGTGCCTCGGCCTCGCTCCAGCTTTGGTCGATCAGGCCCGGGGCGGTGATGTCGAGGTTCTTGGCGGTGCCGAAGCGCATAATTTCGCCCTCAAAACGACCAACTGAGATTGAAGCCCGCGACGTTGGCGGCGGTCCTGAAGCCGTCCGGCTTGCGCAGCGGCCAACCGTCGAACAGGTCGTAGGCGAAGCCCTTGTAGCCACCGCGCAGCCCCAGCACGGCCCCGGTCAGGCGCGTGCCCACCAGCAGTTCCGACGACGGCCCGCCGACCTCGCCGTGATCGAGGCCGAGATAGAATTCCTGGCCGCTCGCCCCCAGGGCCAGGCCCAGGTCGTTGCGGATCAGCCAACCGTTGTCGGCCGCGAGCACGTTCTCGCCGTCGAAGCCGCGCACCGTGTAGCGCCCGCCGATGGCGAAGCGGTCCTGCGGCACCAGGGGGGTGCGGCTCCACTGGGCGCGCCAGGTGCCGCCATAGCGCAGGCGCAGCCCCGCCAGGGCGAAGGGGATGGCGACGGTGGCGTCGGCGGTGATGACCTTGGGGCGGGCGGTGCCCTCGCCGAAGGCCTCCTCGGGCGCGGGCAGCGCGTCGAACGCCCCGGTGCCGCGCCGGTAAGCCAGGTCGAGGTCGAGGGTGGCGGCGCCGATGAACTCGCGCTGGGACAAGGCCGCCTCCCAGCCGGCCATGCGCCGGCGTTGCACCTGGACCTCGACATCGTCGATGAAGTTGTCGGAGGTTTGCAGATAACCACGCAACGAGACGGTGGTCTTGCCCGCCCTGTCGCGGTGGATCACCCGCGACAGCTTGGCCTCTGCGTTTCGGCTGGTGCCGCTGTAGATGTAGGTCTGGTTGGCCCCGGCCACCGCCTGGTAATAGCGGTAGCCGTTGCCGGTGAAACCCGCCAGCCAGTAGCCGAACGGCAGCGAATAGTGAACGGTGTAGCCGCGGGTGCCCCGCGGGCCGTCGTCGCCGCCGCCGAGGTCGTGGTTGAGGCTCACGTAGAACAGGTCGTTGAGGGTCCACCAGTTGTCGTAGGAAAGGGTGACCCCGCCCTGATACTTGCCGGTGGCCTTCAAGCCGCCGTCGTCGGCGGACAGCGTCAGGCGAAACGGAAAGGATTGCCGGTAGCGGATGACGAGGTCGCTCTCGCCGGGCCGGGCATCCGGCCCGGCCGCCGGTTCGATCCGGATATCGGCGTCGGCTGTGGGCACCCGCTTGAAGTTTTCCAGGCCCTGCTCGAGGTCGCGCAGGTTGAGGACGTCGCCCGGGGCCAGCGGCAGCGCGTTCCAGGCGGTGCCGCGCGGGCTGGCGTCGGGGGCGAAGCGAATGGCGCGCACCCGGCCCGGGATCACGGTGAGGTCCAGCACCCCGTGTTTCAGGTCCTGAGGGGCGGCCAGCACCCGGGTGGTGACGTAGCCCCGGGCGACGATCGCGTTTTGCACCCGCGTCATCACCGCGTTGATTCCCTGCGTACCCAGGCAGCGGCCGACGGCGGGGTCGTCGCCCCCGGTCACGGAGGCCAGGGCGAATTGGAACAGGGACGCGTCGTCCCCCGTGAGGGTGATGCGGCTAATGGGAAAGCAAGGCGACTCCCGGGCCGGAAACCGTTCGGATATGGCCGCCGGCAGCCGAGGCAGACGTACGTCCGGGGTTCGCTCCTGCTGCCGGCGCAGCGCCCGCTCCCGCTGCTGGCGCAGTAGTTCCTGCGTCGCCGGGTCGGTCGGCGTCGGCTGGGCTAGCGCCCAGCACGGCAGCAGCCAGAGCAAACCCAGGATGCAGCGAAAAGTTATTTGCCGGCAATAATGGGCCGGCGATCCGCGCCTCCGCAGGGCGGCAACGACGTCTTTTTTCATGTTGTTATGGTCTTCTTATTTTTTGTCTTCCGGCGAGCGATCCCCCGGCAGCAACACATGCCTCGCTGGATAGGCCAATACTATAGAGCCCACGCCGCGATAAGTCAATGTCCTATCCCGACGTGCTATGCTAAAGTCATTATGGCGGGGCGGAGGGGGCTTGACCTGGGTCAAGCCGTTCGGGGAACGGGGTGTGGGATAATGGGCCCCTTGCCGCAGATTCATGGGAGGACAGGAACTTGAAGACGAACCGGATCACCGCCGTTTGGGATTGCGACCGGTATAGGCGCC
>JAJZTV010000027.1:12792-14595 GCA_021847385.1 Pseudomonadota bacterium
GATCTCACCGGGTGATGTTCCTGGGGGGCGCGCTGCAGGCGGTGTTTCCCTTGCTGTGGTGGCTGCCGGAACTGGCGCGGCGCTACGGCTTCATCGGCGATGGGGGGAGCGCGGCGGCGCCCTGGACCCACGCCTTCCTGCTGATCTACGGCTTCTTTCCGTTCTTTATCTTCGGCTTCCTGTTCACCACCTACCCGGCTTGGCTGAACGGGCCCAAGGTGCCGCGGGCCTGGTATGTGTCCGCCTTCCTGCCGTTAGCGGCGGGGGTGGCGCTGTTCTACGGCGGGCTGGCGGTCGGCAAGCCCCTGCTGCTGGCGGGGGTGGCGCTGATGCTGGCGGGCTGGGGGGTGGCGCTGACCGCCCTGCTGCGCGTGTTTTTTGCGGTGGCCCATCCGGACAAGCGCCATCCGGCCGCCACCAGCATCGCCCTGGCGCTCGGCTGGCTGGGCATGGCCGCTTACGGAGCGGGGCTGGCGACGGACAGCCCGGCGCTGCTGAACGCGTCCTGGGTGGCGGGCATCTGGCTGTTCCTGCTGCCGGTGTTTCTCGTCGTGAGCCACCGCATGATCCCGTTCTTCTCCAGTTGTGTCCTGGAGAACTACGTGATGGTGCGCCCCTATTGGCTGCTGTGGGCGATGCTGGCCGCCGCCTTCGGCCACGGGGTGCTGGCGCTGGCGGGGGAGGGGAGCTATCTCTGGCTGTGCGATCTGCCCCTGGCCGCGGCCGCCCTCTACCTGTCCTACGCCTGGGGCTTTTGGCGCAGCTTCCGGGTGCGCCTGCTGGCGGTGCTGCACGTCTCCTTCCTGTGGCTGGGGGCGGCGCTGGTGCTGTACAGCCTTCAGGGGCTGCTGCGCCTGCCCCTGGGGCTGGCGCCCCTGCATGCCCTGACCATCGGCTATTTCTCGGCCATGGTGATCGCCATGGCCTCGCGCGTGACCCTGGGCCATTCCGGTCGGCCGCTGGTGGCGGACGACGTCACCTGGCGGCTGTTCCTGGGGTTCCAGGCGGCCGCCGCGGTGCGGGTGGCGGCGGACGTTCCGCCCCTGGCGGGTCCGGCCTCGCCCTACCTGTACTTGGCCAGCGCGGCCATCTGGCTGGTCTGCTTCATCCCGTGGGCGGTCAAGTACGGCCCCATGTACTGGCGGCCGCGGGTGGACGGCAAGTCGGGCTAGCGGGTGAGCTGGGCGTACAGCAGGGGCAGCCGGGCGGGCAGTTCCGAGGGCTTGCGGATCACCAGGTAGCCCGCCCGGCCGAACAGGTGGGGCAGGTAGTCGGCGGCCTGTTCGTCGACGGTGACGCAAAACGGCCGCAAGCCCATGCGCCTGGCCTCGGCCAGCGCCTCCCGGGTATCTTCCACGCCGTAGCGCCCTTCGTACTGGTCCAGGTCGTTGGGCTTGCCGTCGGTCAGCAGCAGCAACAGGCGCTGGGCGCAGGGCTGGCGCGCCAGCAGGGCGCTGGCGTGGCGCAGCGCCGCCCCCATGCGCGTGTAGTAGCCCGGCTTGAGGGCGCCGATGCGGCCGCGCACCGGGCCGCCGTAGGGCTCGTCGAACCCCTTGATGTGGTGGAAGCGCACGTTGTCCCGGCGCAGGGAGGAGAAGGCGTACAGGGCGAAGCGGTCGCCGGCGCCGGACAGGGCCTCGGAGAACAGGAACAGGCTGTCGCGCACGACGTCGATCACCCGGGCGTCGTCGCCGACGAAGGCGTCGGTGGAAAGGGACACGTCCGCCAGCAGCAGGCAGGCCAGGTCGCGCCGGCGCGCCTGTTGCGCCCGGTACAGGCCCGGCTCCCGCACCGGGGCGCCGC
>JAJZTV010000256.1 GCA_021847385.1 Pseudomonadota bacterium
GTCGAGCAATTGGCACGCTTGCGCTTGGCCGCGGTGCTGTTCGACGAGAAGGATTACGATGGCGCGCTGAAGCAGTTGGCCGAAAAGCACGATGCGGCTTATGAAGGCTTGTATGCCCAGCTCAAGGGCGATGTGTTCAGCTCCCAAGGCAAGACCAACGAGGCGCGTGAGGCCTATCGCCTGGCCTTGGACAAGCTCGATGACAAGAGCCCCTTGAAGCCTTTGGTCGAGATCAAGTTGGATGGACTCGGGAGCTAAGATGAACGCGACGCGATGGCTCGTTGCCGGGATTGCCGTCGGGCTATTGAGCGGCTGCGGCACCATGGACAGGATGGGCGGCTGGGTCGGTGGCTGGTTCACCAGCGCACCCAAGATCAAGCCGGCCGAGTTGAGCGACATCAAGCCGACCGCGAGCCTGAGCCGCGCCTGGGAGGCCAATGTCGGCCCAGGTGCGCCCTATGGTTTCAGTCCGGCCAGCGATGGCCAGGCGATTTATGTCGCCGGCAAGGAAGGACGCTTGCTGAAGATCGACATCGTTTCCGGCCGCGAGTTGGCTAGGGCCGAGGTCGGCCAGCCCATCTCGGCCGGGGTTGGGGTCGGCGACGGCCTGGTGCTGGTCGGTACCATTAAAGGCGAGCTATTGGCCTTCCACAGCGCAGATCTGCGGCCGGCCTGGAGCGCCAAGCTGGCGGGCGAGATTCTCCTGGCACCGGTGGTGGGCTATGGCATGGTCGCCGTGCGGGCGAACAATGGCAGCATCGCTTTGCTCGAATCCGCCGACGGCAAGCAGCGCTGGTCGCAAAACTATAGCTTGCCGGCCTTGACCCTGCGCGAGGCGGGCAGTCTGGCGCTGACCCGGCAGGCACTGTATGCCGGCCAGCCCGGTGGGAAATTGACCGCCATGTCGTTGGCCAATGGCGCGCCGGTGTGGGAGGCCAGTGTCGGCCAGCCGCGCGGTGCCACGGAGTTGGAACGCATCGTCGACATCACCGGTGCGATCGCGGTTGACGACCGCATGGTCTGCGCCGCCGCCTATCAAGGCCGCGTGGCCTGCTTCGATGCGCGCGATGGCCGTGCCTTGTGGGCGCGCGACCTGTCCGGCTTCAATGGTGTGGAGCTGGATGGGCGTCAGGTCTATGCGGCCGACGAGCATGCCAGCGTGTATGCCTATGACAAGGAGCGTGGCGTCAATGTGTGGAAGCAGGCGGCCTTGCGCGATCGCCAGCTTTCGACGCCCTTGGTAATGGGACAGTGGTTGGTGGTCGGCGATTACCAAGGCTATGTCCATGTCCTCAGCCGCGATGATGGCTCTTTCGCGGCCCGTGCGAATACCGATGGCAGCCGCATCCACGGCCCGATGCTCGCGCTGGACCGCGGTTTCGTCGTGCAGACCGCCAATGGCGGCGTGTACGCGTTCAAGATTCAGTGAGGAGTTAGGAGTTAGGGGTGAGGAGGGGTATAGTGCGCTGCACGCGCATTTTCGCCTGACGCCTCACACCTTACTCCTCACCAGCAAATGAAACCCACCGTCGTCCTGGTCGGCCGCCCCAACGTCGGCAAATCCACCCTGTTCAACCGGCTGACCAAGTCGCGCGCTGCGCTGGTGCACGATCAGCCCGGCCTGACCCGCGACCGTCATTACGGCCACGGCCGGGTCGGCGACAAACCCTTTCTAGTGGTCGATACCGGCGGTTTCGAGCCGGTCGTGGATACCGGCATTCTGGCCGAGATGGCCAAGCAGACCCTGCAGGCGGTGGACGAGGGCGATGTCATCGTCTTCATCGTCGACGGCCGCAGCGGCTTGGCGCCGCAGGACAAGATCATCGCCGATCGCTTGCGCCGCACCGGCCGGCCGGTGTTGCTGGCGGTGAACAAGGCCGAGGGCATGCCGCGCGATCAAGTGGTCGCCGAGTTCCACGAGTTGGGCCTGGGCGAGCCGGTGGCGATCTCCGGCGCCCATGGCGAGGGCGTGCGCGAGCTGGTCGAATTGGCCTTGGAAACCTTCCCGGCCGAGCAGGAAGAGGCCGCGGAAGATCATCCGAAGATCGCGATCATCGGCCGGCCCAACGTCGGCAAGTCGACCTTGGTCAACACCCTGGTCGGCGAGGAGCGGGTGATCGCCTTCGATCAGCCGGGCACGACGCGCGATTCGATCTACGTCGATTTCGAGCGGGGCGGACGCAAATACACCTTGATCGACACCGCCGGTGTGCGGCGCAAGGGCCGGGTGATCGAGGCGATCGAGAAGTTCTCGGTGATCAAGACCTTGCAGGCGATCGAGGACGCCAACGTCGCGGTGCTGGTGCTGGATGCCCAGCAAGACGTGGCCGACCAGGACGCGCATCTGGCCGGCTTTATTCTGGAGGCGGGCCGGGCGCTGGTGGTCGCGATCAACAAATGGGATGGCGTCGATTCCTACCGGCGCGATTGGGTCAAGCGCGACATCGCGCGTAAGCTGGGCTTCCTCGATTTCGCCAAGTTCCACTACATCTCAGCCTTGCACGGCAGCGGCGTCGGCGACCTGTTGAAATCGGTGAACGAGGCCTACGCCGCGGCCATGGTCAAGCTGGCCACGCCCAAGTTGACCCGCGTGTTGCAAGAGGCGGTGGCGCAGCACGCGCCGCCCAAGTCCGGCCT
>JAJZTV010000257.1 GCA_021847385.1 Pseudomonadota bacterium
CGCCGTCGGGCCGGAAGATCACCGAGAAGGCGTCGTCGATCTCGGTGGTGGCGGCGTCGTCGATGCTGAAGGCCGGCGCGTCGCCCGGCGGCAGGTCGGGCGGCGGCGGCGGCGCGTGCAGCTCGGGGAAACCCGTGCCTTTCGGGAAGTGCTCGAGCAGGAAGGCCTGCAGGTGGTATTCGTGGCTGGACGGAATGGCGCCGCACTTGTCGAGCAGCAGCACCGGGCTCAACCCGCTCTGGGCGCAAGCCTCGGTCAGCGCCTTGAATTCGAGCGTGTTCTTGTCCGGCCTGTGCAGCAGGTGGAAAACCTGGTGGCGGAACGGTTCGGGCAGTTGGCCGGCGACCAGTTGCGCCACCCACTCGGCTTTTTGCGCCGTCTCGCGCGCCTTGCGCTCCAAGGCCGCCTTGGCCGCATTCAGCGCCTCGGCCGGCGCGGCCTTGTAGCGGCCCTTGCCCTTCTTGTAGAAGTAGATCGGCGCATCGTGCAGCTTCATCAGCACCGCACCGGCCTCGGGCGCGGTGGGCTCGTGGCCATAATAGTCGCGGGCGAGGTCATGGAAGCCGAACTCGGCCTCGCCCGCCACCTCCCATAGAAAATCGGGGTCGAGTTCCTCGCCCAGTTGGCGCGCGCCGTCCATCGCGGCGGCCGGCGCCGGCGCCGCAAAACGGAGCAGGATGTTGGCCGCCTTCACCTTGGTCCGCTTGCCGTGCTGCGACTCCAACTGCACCGAGGCGTCGTTGTCGGTCAGGATGGTGCCGGCCTTGATGTCGCCGTCTTCTTCGTAATAAACGTAGGTCATTGCTTATTCACCGCGAAGGCCGCGAAAAAAACCACGTTGAACACCGAAGGTGCAGGCGCGCAGCAATCGTTGGTTCATCTTTCGCGCCCTTTGCGCCCTTTGCGGTAACAATCAAAAATCCAAAATAGCCGGGATGTATTCGGCGAAGCGGCTGAAACCGTGGTCGCCGCCTGCCAGCACCACCTGCCGGGCGCCCTGGAAATAGGCGACCGCCTCGCGGTAGTCGAGCACCGCGTCGCCGGTCTCGACCAGCAACAGGTAACGCTCCGGCCGGCTGATCTCGCGCAGCTTCAGCGCCCGCAACTCGGCTAGGTGCTGCGCGCTGAATTCATACGCCTCGCCGCTGTGCCAGTTCTTCTGCGGCTTGCCCACCTCGGCGGCCAGCTTGTCGTCGCAGCGCACGCACGGGTTGATCAGCACGGCTTTCAGGCCGTGCCGCTCGGCCAGATAGGTGGCGTAAAAACCGCCCAGCGAACTGCCCAGCAGCTTCACCGGCGTTTTGCTCTCTGCAATATGGCGCTCGAGCAGCGCAATGGCCGCGCTCGGCCGATGCGGCAGGTCGGGGCACAGGGAGTGCTCGGCCAGTCCGCGCGCCGCCAGATACGCCTGGAGTTCGCGGGCCTTGCCCGATTGGGCGGAACTGTTGAAACCGTGGATGTAGATCAGCATGAATCGAGCGCAGGACGTGGCTAGCCACGCGAGGAAAGCCCGAATGCTACCCGATGCGCGCCTTCGGCGAAACGTCGACTTAGCGCCTATTTCGGTAGGTTCTTAACTGCGCGGCTGCCGCTCCAACCAAGCTACGAGCGCATCGAACAGCGTGGGCAAGGCCGCGTTGAAGCCCGCCGCCGCGCCGCCGGCATCGAAGCTGGCCGCCGGCGCGCTGGCGGCGAAGGTTTCGTGCGCCAGCAAGCGGGCCGAGTCGCGCCGGATCAGCTGCACATCGAGCACGATGCGCGCCTGACCCGGCGGCGTCGCGGTGTCGTGATAGATATCCAACAGCTTGATCGCCAATTGCAGGTCGCCGCTCATGCCCTCGCCGCTCAACGCAACTTGGCGATAGAAGCAGCTTGCGCGCAAGCGATCGCGCAGCAGCAGACCGATCCGGCTGGACGGCCGCTCCACCCATTGCGCGAATTGGTAATAACCTCGGCTCGCGGCATTGCGGCCATAGGCCAGATTCGGCGCGTTGTAGAAAGTGACCGGATTCAACACGTCGATCAACAAGGCCGCATCGGCCGGGGCGGCCCGGCAGTTTGCCTGCCCGCTGTCTTTGAGCAGGTAGTACGTCTTGACCGGCGCTTCGATGTCGATATTCACGCAACCGGCCAAGGCCAGCGCGACCAGCCATGCAAACCGTGTCATGGGTTGTTCTCCCCGGGGCCCAGGTTCTCGGATGCCGGGCCGAACAGGGCGCCGACCGGCTCGCGCAAGGTACGCGCCGCGTCGCCCACCGTTTGGCTGACGTTGCGCAGGGCGCGGCCGGTGGCCTGCAGCTCCTGTAGCCCCAGGTCGGTGCTCAGCCGCAACTGGGCCATGCCGCCGCGCACTTCCTGCGCGAGTTGCCGGGTCTCATCCAAGGTCGCTTCCAATTTCGGGCCGAGCCGGGCGACCTGGTTATTGGCTTGCTCGGCGGCGGCGCGTGTCGCCCCCAGCGTGCCCTTGAGTTCCGGCAGCGCACGCGCGACGCTGCCGCTGGCGTCGCTCAAATTGCTCAAGGTGTGCTCGATCGACGCCAGATTGCGTTCGGACAACATCGTATTCACCCGCGTCAGCGTCTCGTCGGCGCGCTCGGCCACGCCTTCCATGCGCTCGGCGAATC
>JAJZTV010000258.1 GCA_021847385.1 Pseudomonadota bacterium
TGGTTATCTGCAGAAAGGACTGGCCTTGCGCGATGCGATGCGTGAGCACCCGCTGGTCTCGTTCTGCTTCGCCCCCCACGCGCCCTACTCGACCAGCGACCGCACCCTGGAAAAGGTGCTGACCTACGCCAAGCAACTGGACCTGGCGATCCATATCCATATCCACGAGACCCATGACGAGATCCATCAAAGCATTAGCCAATATGGTGTGCGGCCGCTCGAACGGCTGCGCCATCTAGGCCTGCTCGGGCCCGAGTTCATCGGCGTGCATGCCGTCCACCTGCTGAACGAAGAAATCGACCTGCTGGCCGAGCACAACTGCCACATCGCGCATTGCCCTACGTCCAACCTGAAACTGGCCAGTGGCGTCGCACCGAAGTCGGCCTTGCTGGCCAAGAACATCAACGTCGGCATCGGCACCGACGGCTCGGCCAGCAACAACCGGCTGGACTGTTGGCGGGAGATGCACCTGGCCGCCCTATTGGCCAAGGGCATGTCGGGCAAACCCGAAATCGTGCCGGCCCACACCGCCTTGCGCATGGCCACCCTGAACGGCGCCCGCGCCCTGGGCCTGGACGACCGGATCGGCTCGCTCGAAGTCGGCAAGCAGGCCGACCTGGTGGCAGTGGACCTCTCCGGCCCGCACACCCAGCCCTGCTACGATCCGATCTCGCACCTGGTCTACAGTGCCGGGCGGCAGGAGGTAAGCCACGTCTGGATCGCCGGCCAGGAAGTAGTGCGCGACAAAATTTGCCTGACATTGGACCAAGCCGAAATCCTGAGCCGCGCCCATCATTGGCAGAAAAAACTCTCGGGCTAAACCCACCCCTTGGCGGCCTTAGCCGCCGCCGGCCCAGGCACCGCATCGCGCCACTGGCCCGGTTCCAGCCCCGACAGACTCCAGTCGCCGATCGCCCAGCGTACCAGCCTCAGCGTTGGGAAACCCACCTTCGCCGTCATCCGCCGTACCTGGCGATTCTTGCCCTCGGCGATGGTCAACTCCAGCCAACGGGTCGGCACGCTTTTGCGGAAACGAACCGGCGGGTTGCGCGGCCACAGGCCGGCCGGCTCCTCGATCAGCCGGGCCTGGGCCGGCCGGGTGACGAAGTCGCCCAGGTCCAAGCCTCGGCGCAGTTTCTCCAAGGCCGCCTCGTCCGGCACGCCCTCGACCTGGACCCAATAGGTCTTGGCCAGCTTGTGCTTGGGGTCGGTCAGCCGGTGCTGGAGCCGGCCGTCATCGGTTAAAATGAGCAGGCCTTCGCTGTCCGCATCGAGCCGGCCTGCGGCGTACACCCCCGACAAGGGAATGAACTCCTTCAGCCCAGGGTGGCCGTCCTCCGAAGTGAACTGGCTGAGTACCCCGTAGGGTTTATTGAACAGAATGATGCGAGCCATCGCGTCTGTATATTGAATCGTTTCCAGGAGTCATCGTGTCCGCTAGCCACATCCAGGTTCCCGCCCAGGGCGAAAAGATCACCGTCAACGCCGATTTCTCGCTGAACGTGCCGGACCGGCCGATTATCCCGTTTATCGAGGGCGATGGCACCGGGGTCGACATCACCCCGGCCATGCGCGCGGTGCTCGACGCCGCCGTGGCCAAGGCCTATGGCGGCAAACGGCAGATCGAATGGATGGAGGTCTATGCCGGCGAGAAAGCGGTCAAGGTCTACGGCAGCGACACCTGGCTGCCGGACGAGACCGTACAGGCCGCCCGCGACTATGTCGTGTCGATCAAGGGCCCGCTGACCACGCCGACCTCGGGCGGCATCCGTTCGCTCAACGTCGCCCTGCGCCAGTTGCTCGACCTCTACGTCTGCCTGCGCCCGGTCCGCTACTTCGACGGCGTGCCCTCCCCGGTCAAGGCACCGGAAAAGGTGGACATGGTCATCTTCCGCGAGAACACCGAGGACATCTACGCCGGCGTCGAGTGGGAAGTCGGCAGCGACGAGGTGAAGAAGGTGATCGAGTTCCTGCAGAAAGAGATGGGGGTCAAGAAGATCCGCTTCCCGGAAACCTCCGCCATCGGCATCAAGCCGGTCTCAGTCGAGGGCTCCGAGCGCCTGATCCGCAAGGCCATCCAATACGCCATCGACAACAAGCGCCGCTCGGTCACCCTGGTGCACAAGGGCAACATCATGAAGTTCACCGAGGGCGGCTTCAAGAAATGGGGCTATGAACTGGCCGTGCGCGAGTTCGGCGGCGAGCCGATCGACGGCGGCCCCTGGGTGAAACTGCCCAACGGCATCGTGGTGAAGGATGTGATCGCCGACGCCTTCCTGCAGCAGATCCTGTTGCGCCCGGAGGACTACGACGTGATCGCCACCTTGAACCTGAACGGCGATTACATCTCCGACGCCCTGGCGGCCGAGGTCGGCGGTATCGGCATCGCCCCCGGCGCCAACCTGTCCGACTCGGTGGCCATGTTCGAGGCCACCCATGGCACCGCGCCCAAGTATGCCGGCCAGGACTATGTGAACCCGGGCTCGATCATCCTGTCGGGCGAGATGATGCTGCGCCACATGGGTTGGACCGAGGCGGCCGATCTGATCATTTCAGGTATGGGCAAGGCCATCGCGGCCAAGCAGGTGACTTACGATTTC
>JAJZTV010000028.1 GCA_021847385.1 Pseudomonadota bacterium
TCGGCGTGGTTTTAGTCATTTCGTGGTGATCGGCCATGGTCCATTTCCTGAATTTACGCTATGCAAAACTCCGCGATTATACGGCCAGCCGCCTGCCAATTGAAAGGCGGCTATGCTATTCTGCGCATCCTCCGCCCGTAGCTCAGCTGGATAGAGTACTGCCCTCCGAAGGCAGGGGTCGTGCGTTCGAATCGCGCCGGGCGGGCCACGTCAATTCCCGACAAAAAAGCTCAGTCTTGTCCTGCCCCACCCCGACTGGCAAACTACGCCCCCTTGGCAACATACAGGAGCAACACCATGGGCGGCCTAAATCCCGACACCCCGATCCCGACCGAGATCAAACTGCATCAGCAATCGAAAAAGCTCGAAGTCGCCTTCAGCGACGGCAGCCGGTTCGAACTGCCCTGCGAGTATCTGCGGGTGTTCTCACCCTCGGCCGAAGTACGCGGCCATGGCCCCGGCCAAGAGGTGTTGCAAGTCGGCAAGATCAATGTCGAGATCAAGAACATCGAACCGGTCGGCCAATATGCGGTGGTGCTGGAGTTCTCCGATGGCCACAACAGCGGTATCTATTCCTGGGACTATCTCTACGACCTGGGTAAAAAGCAGGCCATCTACTGGCAGGAATACCTGCGCCGCCTGGACGAGGCTGGCGAGTCGCGCGAACCCAAGACCCTGATCAAGTAAAGCATGACCGCCTGGGCCGGGATCGCGGATCGGATCGGTCAGGCGGCCGACAGTCCGTTCCGCATCGCCCGCCGCGACAATGTCGGCGGAGGTTGCATCAACGAGGCCTACGTCCTGTATGGCACAGATGGCCGGCGCTACTTCATCAAGCTCAACGTCGTCGCCAAAGCCGCCATGTTCGCGGCCGAAGCCGAAGGCCTCAAGGAAATACTGAGCAGCCATACCTTGCGTGCCCCCCGGCCGATCTGCTGGGGCGAGGCCGGCGGCCAGGCCTATCTGGCGCTGGAATATCTCGAACTCGACAGCCGCGGCAGCGGTGCCCGGCTTGGCCAACGGTTGGCCGCAATGCACCGCACCGGCCAGCCCCAGTTCGGTTGGCGCATGGACAACACCATCGGCGACACCCCGCAACCGAATACACCTTGTGCCGACTGGGTCGAGCTCTGGCGCGACCGGCGGCTGCGCCACCAGCTACGCCTAGCCGCCGAGCATGGCGCCCCGCGCCGGCTGCTGGACAAGGGCGAGCAGCTGATGGCCGAGCTGGCTGCCTTTTTCACCGATTACCGACCCGCCCCCTCGCTCCTGCATGGCGATCTCTGGGCCGGCAATGTCGGGTTCGCCGATGGCGAACCCGTGCTGTTCGACCCGGCCGTCTATTACGGCGACCGCGAGGCCGACTTGTCCATGACCGAACTGTTCGGCGGCTTCGGCAGCGACTTCTATGCCGCCTATCGCGAGGCTTGGCCCCTGGACCCTGGCTATGCCGTACGCAAGACGCTGTATAACCTCTATCACATCCTGAATCACTTCAACCTGTTCGGCGGGGCTTACGCCGCCCAGGCCGAGGCCATGATCGAACGCCTGCTGGCCGAGGCCGGCCAAACCCGGCCGCGTTAAATACCTTGCCGGATTGAAAATTTTCGGGGATAATCGCGCCCTTTCCGAATTGAGTACTGGAAGGCCCGTCATGAAATCCGGCATCCATCCCGAATACAACGATATCCAGGTCACCTGCGGTTGCGGCAATAGCTTCACCACCCGCTCGACCATGAACAAGGCCCTGGCCGTGGAAGTCTGCTCTTCTTGCCACCCGTTCTATACCGGCAAGCAGAAGATCGTCGACACCGCCGGCCGCGTCGAGAAGTTCCGCCAGAAATACGGCAAGAAATAAACCGACGGCACGCAATACGAAAAGGCAGCTTCGGGCTGCCTTTTTTATTCATACTATCGCCATGCATGCCTTAACGTCGCGCAAGACCTTCCTGTTGTTTGCACTGATGGCGATCTGGGCCTTCTACGGCCTGACCGGACGCGACGCATGGAAGGCCGAAGAGGCCATCGCCCTCGGCGATATCCTCGATTGGCTGGATCACGGCCAAGCCTATGCCCACGCCGTGCCGCTGCATACCCTACTGGGCGGACTCTCCGCCCAGGCCTTGAGTCCCTGGCTCGATATCCAAGATGCCGCCCGCCTCACCAGCGGCCTGTTTACGCTGATCGCGCTGGTCTGCACCGGCCTGGCCGCACGCGCCTTGTTCGGCCCTGGCTTCGGACCCGCCGCAATCCTGCTGCTGATGGGTGCGTTCGGCCTGATGCTGCGCGCCCACGCCCTGCTGCCGGACAGCCTGCAACTGGCCGCCTACGCCCTGCTGCTCTACGCCGCCGCCCTCGCCCGCAAGCGGGCGCGTCCCGCCGCCGCGCTGATTGCCGTTGCCCTGTTCGCGTTAACCTTGCTCGACGGCCTATCCGATCTCACCCTCGGCCTGCTGATCTTGTTCTTGCCCATGTCTTCGCGCGATTGGCGCGAACGCAGTTATAAACAGGCCCTTGCCATGGGCATCGGCGCCGGCCTGGTCCTGGTTGCCGTTTACCTGGGCTGGCTGGCGGCCCAAGACGACCAGACGGTTTGGCTGGCCGGCCACGGCCTGGCCGGCCTGGTCCCGGTCAACAACCCCGGCCGCCTGCTTTCATTGCTGGCCTGGGCCACCTGGCCGGTCTGGCCGTTGGCGCTGTGGGCCGTATGGCATGAACACAAGCGCCTGGACCGCGCGAGCGACCTGCATCTGCCCTTGGCGGGAACCGCCGTGTTGTTCTACGCCGCCCTGACCTCGGGCTTTACCCGCGATGGCAGCGCCTTGCCCCTGCTCGCCCCCTTGAGCCTGCTTGCCGCCTACGCCATCGGTCACCTGCGCCGCGGGGCGGCCCAGGCCTTTTATTGGTTTGGCGTGCTCTGCTTCCTGTTTTTCGTCGCGATCTTCTGGCTGCATTTCGCCGCGCTGGAGTGGGGCTGGCCACCACGGCTGGCCGAGCGCCTGGCGCGCATGACGCCGGACTATCAAAGCGGCACCATCGGCGGCTTCAGCCTCGGCCTGGCCATTGTCGCCACCTTTGCCTGGCTGATCGCGATCCCCTTCTTTCCGCGCGCCAAACTGCGTCCCGCCCTGGTTTGGGCCACAGGCATGACGATGACCTGGCTACTGTTTATGGCCTTGTTCCGGCCCTGGGGCGAAGCCGGCTGGGCCTGGAAACCGGTGCTGGCCGACTTGGACCGGCAATTACCCGCAACGGCCTGCATGCAAACCGAAGTTGCGGCCGATACGGCGGTCATGCTGCGCTACCACCTGCCGCAGCGCCTCGGCACACAATGCGACTACCTCTTGGTCCAAGGCCGGCACGACGAGGCTGCCGGCCCCGGCTCGAAATATGAGTTCGTCTGGCTAGGCCAGCGCCCACGCGAGAAAGACCAGACCTTGCGGCTCTATCGGCATGTCGAATGAGCCGAGCATCAGCGCAATCGTATTGGCCGGCGGCCAGGCCCGGCGCATGGCGGGGCGCGACAAAGGGCTGATCCCGTTCAACGGGCTGCCGCTGATCGCCTCGGTATTGCACCGCTTAGCGCCGCAGGTCGATGAAATCATCATCAGCGCCAATCGGCATATGGACGAATATGCCAAGCTCGGTTATCCGGTTGTGACCGACGGCTCGGCCGATTATCGCGGCCCGCTCGCCGGCATCCATGCCGCCGGCCAGCGCAGCAAGGGCGAATGGCTGTTGATCACGCCGTGCGACACCCCCTTTCTGCCGCTCGACCTGGCCCGACGGTTGCTGACCCAGGCCCAGGCCAGCGCTACGCGCCTCGCCTGCGCCGCCGACGACACCCAGACGCATCCCGCGACCATGATCATGCATCGCAGCCTGTTGGGCAGTTTGGCGGAATGTCTCGCGCAGGGACAACTCAAGGTCCAGGCCTGGCAGGCCGCGCACGGCTGCGCGGTCGTCCGCTTTACGGGCGCGACCCAAGCCTTCATCAACATCAACACCCCGGACGAGCTTGCGGCCGCGCAGCAATTGGCCAACCGGGGCTGATCGGTCGGAACCGACGCGGCCTTGCGCCGCGCCAGCCTTATAACGCGCTCATCACGCGCTGCAGCTTCTCGCGCACCTCGCCGGCCAGCTCGGCGATGCCCGGCTTGTCCATCAGCGGCAGCACGGCCTGCGGGTCCATGAACTCGACACGGACGGTGCCGGCCGCATCCTGCCGCACCACCACATTGCACGGCAGCAGCATGCCGATTTCGGGCTCGGCACTGATACCGCGGTGCGCCAGCGCCGGATTGCACGCGCCGAGGATGCGGTAGGGGGGCATGTCCTTGTCCAGCTTCTTCTTCAAGGTGCCGGCCACATCGATCTCCGTCAGCACGCCGAAACCTTCGGTCTGCAGCGCGGCGGTGACCTTGGTCACCGCCTCGTCGAAACTCATGTCCACATTCTTGCCAAAGCCGATCTTGCTCATTTGCGTCCCTTTATCTCTGGTTCGTTGGAAAAACAGGGGGCCGTCAGCACGGCCCCTGGAACAATCGAATTATCCCACCGTTTGCGGCGATCGCCCTAGTGGATGCCCCTATTGAGCGGCAGGGTGAAATAGAAGGTCGCGCCCTCGCCCGGCCGGCTCTCGAAGCCGATCTGCCCGTTCATTTTCTCGATCAGGGATTTACTGATACTCAGGCCCAAGCCGGTGCCGCCCTTGTGCCGGGTATCGGACGAATCGACCTGGGAAAACTTCTGGAAGATACGCTCGCGGGCGTTCTGGGGGATGCCGACCCCGTGATCGACGACCGCCACACGCACGGTATCGGTCCCGATCGTCACGCGCACTTCGACCTGACCGCCAGGCTTGGAGAATTTCGCCGCATTGGACAGCAGGTTCGACATCACCTGGCTAAACCGCGCCGCATCGACCTTGGCCATGGCCTGGATCGGGCGCTCCGCCAAGACGTAGTTGACTTGGTATTGGTCGGCATAGGCCTGATTGGCTTGCAGCGACTGTTCGACCAAGGGCACGACATCCATAGCCTGCATATCGAACTGCATCGCGCCGGACTGGATCTTGTCCATGTCGAGCAAATCGTTGATCAGCACGAGCAGGCGTTCGGTGTTGGCCATGGCCATATCGATCAAGTCCTTGGCCGGCTCCGGTAGCGGGCCGACGGCACCGCCGGCGATCAGCCCCAGCGAACCGCGGATCGACGTCAGCGGCGTGCGCAATTCGTGGCTGACCGTGGACACGAATTCGCTCTTCATCCTTTCCATCTGCTTGCGTTCGGAGATATCGGTATGGATGCCGACCATACGATAGGGCTTGCCCTGGGCATCTCTCTGCGCAATACCGCGATCCAATATCCAAAGGTAGTGGCCATCCTTGTGGCGGACACGATGCTCGCAGGTATACAACGGCGTGCGACCCTCGAGGTGATCGCGCACGCTGGCCAGCGCCCGCTCGAGATCGTCCGGATGCGCGCGCGAACTCCATTCGTCCACGCTGTTGCCGATCTCGTCCTCGGCATAGCCGAGCATCTCCTTCCAGCGTGGCGAGAAGTAGACCTCGTTGGTATACAAGTTCCAATCCCACAAACCGTCATTCGCACCGCGCAGCGCCAGATCGAAGCGCTCCTCGCTTTCGCGCAAGGCGAGTTCGGCCCGTTTCCGTTCCGTGATGTCGCGCACGATACCGGCAAACACCCGGTGCCCTTCCTGGTCCACCTCGCTGACGGCCAGGTCGAGCGGGAAGGTCTCGCCGTTCTTGCGCAGGCCACTGACTTCGCGGCCGATGCCGACAATCTTTTTCTCGCCGCTGCGCAGGTAATTGCCAAGATAACGATCGTATTCGGAACGGTAGGGCTCGGGCATCAGCACGGAGACATTCTTGCCGAGCAGTTCGGCCGCCGCATAACCGAAGATCGTCTCGGCTGCACGATTCAGCGACAGGATGGTACCCGCCTCGTCGATGGTGATGATGCCATCCGCGGCACTGTCTAAAATCGCCCGGATAAAAGCCTCGCGCTCGCGCACCGTGGCCGTCATCGCCTCGGCCAATTCCTGCGCCCGCTCTCGGCGTGTGGCCAGAAGCCACACCAGGCCGGTGAACAGCAGACTGATCGCAAGCCCGGCCGCCAGCACAATGCGCCGCTTCGAGTGGTCGATGCGTTGTTCATAGGCCGGGGTCGTACGCACCTCCAGTAGCCAAGTGTGGCCCTGAATATCGAGCTTGATCAGGTCATGGAACGACGGCACAAAATTGTCGCCGGCCAGCGCAGCGGAATCCCGACTTTGGTACATCAATTTACCCGGCTCCGGCTCGGCCGCATCATAGACCCGCAAGTCCAAGTCCGCCTTTTCTCCACCGAGGATGCCATGCATGAAGTTGTTCATGCGGAACGGGCTATACACATAGCCGACGATGGCCGCACGGCGCTGTTCGAGCGTATCGGCCGCCATGCCCCTGCGATAGACCGGCAAGTACATCAGAAAGCCGTTTTGCACATCCTTGGTAATCTCTTGCTTGAGGATCACGCTGCCGGAAACCACCGTGTCGCCGCTATCTCGCGCCATGGCCATCGCGGCATGGCGCGTCGGCTCCGAAAACATGTCATAGCCGAAGGCCGCCTGGTTGCGCCGATCGAACGGCTCGAGATAAATGATCGCGGTATAGACAGCGCGCGCGCCCGGCGGCTTGATCTGGTAATCGGGGAAACCCTCCGCCCGAATCTCGGCGACGTGGCGCGCCAAATCCGCGGGTTTGACGATCTTGGAAAAACCGATGCCCTGTATCCCGGGGAAGTTGTCCTCGATCTTTATCGTCGCGACATAGCGATGCCACTCTGCCCGCGTCACCTGGTCCGACGACTCGAACAAGCCCGCGCCCCCGCGCAACACCTGTTCATAGGCCAGCAGGCGTTGCTCGATCGCCCCTTCCACCTCGTGCGCAAGACGATGGAAGGTATCGCCGACAGCCTGCTCGGTACTGGACTTGACCGAATACCAGACCAAAACGGTCATGGCGAGCGAGACAAGCAAGGTCAGCCAAGCGACGACCGGTGCCCCCCAAAGCCTAGGTGCGGGCACATGGTCTGCGTGATCACGCAATGTCAAGATGGCTCCTCTCACTCATCGTCGGCGGCTTTCTTGTTTTCTATATGCCGCCACCGCTCTCGTCAACTTGCCCATGGCACACGCCGCCGCGGAAAACCCACGCACGCTAACAGGCCGTCAGCCGCGCATATTCCAAGATGAACCACTTGTCGCCGATCTTGGGGAAGCTTACGCGGATCTCCGCCTCTTCGCCCTGGCCTTGATAGCCGGCGACCACGCCTTCACCATAGCGCGCGTGTCGAACTCGGTCGCCCACCCGATAAGGCATAGCAGCGGCACGGCTCGGTTGCGGCGGCACGGCAGCGAACATTTCGTCCGTGGCCGCCGCTGTGCTGCCACGCCAGCCGGCGATACTTTGCAGCAAGGCCTCGGGTATCTCGCGCAGGAAACGCGACGGCAGGCCATACCGTATTTGCCCGTGCAACATACGGCTGACCGCATGGGTCAGATACAAGCGCTGCCGTGCGCGCGTGATGGCGACATACATCAGCCGCCGTTCCTCTTCCAGGCCATCGAGTTCGGTCAAACTGTTTTCGTGCGGGAACAGCGCTTCCTCCAGGCCGGTGATGAACACGGCCATGAACTCGAGGCCTTTGGCCGCATGCACCGTCATCAACTGCACCGCGTCCTGCCCGGCCTGGGCCTCGTGCTCGCCGGCCTCCAAGGCGGCATGGGCCAAGAAGTCCACCAGTGCCTGGTCCTGGTTACGGCCGTCCGCTGCTGCGGACCGAGCATCGGCCACGCCGATGCTGGCCTCCAGCGGAACGCCGTTTTCCGCCTCCGCCGAGAAGGCGGTGGCGGCATTGGTCAATTCGTTCAAATTCTCGATACGGTCTTCACCGTCGCGCTCGCTCCTGTAATGCTCGATCAAACCGGAACGCGCGACAACATGCTCGACCTGCTCGGCCAGGCTCATGCCCTGGGTCTCGATGCGTAGACTCTCGATCAATTGCACGAAGGCCGCCACACCCTTCTTGCCTGCGCCCTGCGCGCAAGCGGCGGCCCACAGGCTGGTGCCGCCGGCCCGCGCTGCGGCATCGATCGCCTCCACCGTGCGTGCGCCGACACCGCGGGTCGGAAAATTCACCACGCGCAAAAAGGCGTTGTCGTCATCCGAATTGGCCACCAGCCGCAGGTAGGCCAGGGCATGCTTGATCTCGGCCCGCTCGAAGAAACGCAGTCCGCCATAGACCCGATAGGGCAGCCCCGCCGAGAACAACGCATGCTCGATCGCACGCGATTGCGCATTGGAGCGGTAGAGCACGGCAATGTCGGTATAGCGCAGGCCATCGCGACGCAGGGCTTGCACCTCTTCCACCAGGAAGCGCGCCTCGTCGGTATCGCTGGCCGCCTGGTAATGCCGTATCGGCTCGCCGCGCCCGGCCTCGGTCCACAAGTCCTTGCCCAGGCGGTTTTCATTATGGCTGATCACCGCATTGGCCGCGTCCAGAATGGTGCCGAAAGAGCGGTAGTTCTGGGTGAGCTTGATCACCTGCTCGATGCCCATGTCCTTCTGGAACAGGGCCATATTCGCCACGTTCGCGCCGCGGAAGGCATAGATCGACTGGTCGTCGTCGCCCACCGCGAAGATCACATTCGATGGCGCGCACAACAGTTTGAGCCAATCGTATTGCAAGCGGCTGGTGTCCTGGAACTCGTCGACCAGGATATGGCGGAAGCGTTCCTGATAATGCTCGCGCAACATCGCATTACGCGATAGCAGCTCATACGAGCGCAACAGCAACTCGGCAAAATCGACCACGCCCTCGCGATGGCACTGGGCATCGTATTCGGCGTAATACTCGGCCAAGTGCCGGGTATAGGGATCGTAGGCCTCGATCTTGTCGGCGCGCAGCCCGGCCTCCTTGTTCATATTGATGAAGGCCTGCACCTTGCGCGGCTCGTATTTCTCGGTATCGACGTTGAGCGCCTTGAGTAGCCGCTTCACGGCGGAAAGCTGATCCTGGCTGTCGAGGATCTGGAACTGCTGCGGCAGGCCGGCATCGCGGTGATGCGCCCGCAGCAGGCGGTTGCACAGGCCGTGGAAGGTGCCGATCCACATCCCGCGGGTATTGATCGGCAGCATGGCCGACAGGCGGGTGAACATCTCGCGCGCCGCCTTGTTGGTGAAGGTCACCGCCAACACGCCCATGGGCGAGACCTGGCCGGTCTGGATCAGCCAGGCGATACGCGTAGTCAGTACCCGGGTCTTGCCCGAGCCGGCACCGGCCAGGATCAAGGCCGAACCGTGCGCCCACGTGACGGCGCGCAACTGCTCGGGGTTGAGGCCCGTTAATAGATCGTTAGACATGGAGAGACTGGCAATACCGAGGGGCGGATTATATCGCCGCAAGCGGGAGTAAAATCGGCCTCGTCCTATAGAAGGCATAGCTAATGAACCCGATTACCGTACTCTATTTCGGCGACTTGATGGCCAAGCTGGAGATCGGCCGCGAACAGTTGCGGCTGCCGCCCAGCGTTCAAGACATCGCCGGCCTGATGCGAATCTTGGCCATGCGCGGCGGCGCCTGGCAACAAGCCTTTGGCCAAGCGCGCCCGACCCTGCGCGTCACCGTCAACAAACAGGAAGCCCAGGCCTTAGACCCAGTCCACGCCGGTGACGAGATCGCCTTTATCGAAGGCATTTCCCTTTAGCCGCCACTGCCGCTAAACTTTACGCCGAATAATAGCTAACTGGGCTGGTGAACCTTGAAGGAGACGCGATGAAGTGGATTATGAACTGGGCCGGGAGCCGTATCCGCAATAAGCTCCTGATCATCACCGGCACTGGCACCACATTAGTTCTCTTTGCCGCCGCCTATGGCTTTTGGCAAACCTGGGACAACCTCCAAGCCGTACACGACCAGGACGGGGTGCAGGACATCCTGGTCACCCTGATCTTCATGGCCATCGCCATCGTCGTCGCCTTCTTCTGGTTTATGTGGTGGATCCACAAGGCGGTCGAACTACCGACCCGACGCCTGGTCGCCGATCTGGACCGGCTCGCCCGCGGCGACTTCTCCACCCCGATCGCAAGCGCCGGCCACGATGAGATCGGTCTTCTCGCGAAGAGCGCGGAACATATCCGCACCGATCTCGGCCGCATCATTCAAGAGGTCAAAGATTCGACCGAGGCCCTGTCTCACGCCGCCAACGAACTCAGTGGCATCGCCCGTCAGGTATCGAGCAGCTCGGAAGAACAAAGCGAGACGGCGGCCATGGCCTCGTCCACGGTCGAGCAAATGACCGTGAGCATCTCCAGCGTGGCCGATAGCGCCGAGGAAGTTCAGCGGCTGTCCGGCGAAAGCCTGAAGAGCACCCACGAGGGCAACGAAAAGGTATCGGTGCTGATCGGCGAGATCGATATGGTGGAAAGCGCGATGCATGAGATCGCCAATTCGGTCCAGGAATTCGTCGGCCGCGCCGCCCTGATCACCAACATGACCCAGCAAGTGAAGGACATCGCCGACCAGACCAACTTATTGGCGCTGAATGCCGCGATCGAGGCGGCTCGCGCCGGCGAGCAAGGCCGTGGCTTTGCCGTGGTGGCCGACGAAGTGCGCAAGCTCGCGGAAAAGTCGGCCCAGGCCGCCAGCGAGATCGACGGCGTCACCGGTTCGCTCAATCAGCAGTCGGCCAGCGTCGGCCAAGCCATCGAATCCGGCCAGCAGTCCTTGCGCTCCAGCCTGGAATTCGTCGAGAACGTGGCCATGGTGCTGGCCGAAGCCAATAGCGCGGTGGCCCAGGCCAGCGAGGGCATGGGCAACATCACCAGCGCGGTGAAGGAGCAATCCACCGCCAGCTCGCAGATCGCCGGCAATGTCGAACGCATCGCCTCCATGGCCGAAGCCAACAGCCAGGCCATCGCCCGCACGACCGAATCGGCCGACACCTTAAGCAGCCTAGCCTCCCGCCTGCAGGCGGCGACGAGCCGCTTGAAAATCTAAGCGCCGCACGAAACACAAAGAAGCCGCCCTCGGGCGGCTTCTTTGTTTCCTGGCACGGCTTAAGCGGCGCGCTTCATCTGCCGTTGATACAGGAACTCCAACACCCGGCCCCGCAATTGGTGGTAACGCGGATCGTCCGCCAGGGCGAGGCGATCCCGCGGGCGCGGCAAATCCACCGCCAACACCTCGCCGATCGTCGCCGACGGGCCATTGGTCATCATCACAATACGGTCCGACAGCAACACCGCCTCGTCGACATCGTGAGTGACCATGAGCACCGTGGCCTGCGTCTCGGTCACGATGCGCATCAGCTCGTCCTGCAGGCCGGCCCGGGTCAGGGCATCGAGCGCCCCGAACGGCTCGTCCATCAACAGCACCTTGGGCTCCATGGCCAAGGCCCGGGCAATGCCGACACGCTGCTTCATGCCGCCGGAGATCTCGTTCGGCAATTTGTGCATGGCATGCGCGAGCCCGACCAGCTCCAGGGCGGCTTGCGTGCGCGCTTTAAGTTGCTTCTTCGCCTCCTTGCCGCCGAAGACCTTTTCCACCGCCAGATAGACATTGCCGAAGCAGCTCAGCCATGGCAGCAGCGAATGGTTCTGGAATACCACGGCACGATCCGGGCCCGGCCCCTTGATCTCTCGGTCGCTCAACAACAATACGCCCGAGCTGGGCTCGAGCAAGCCGGCCACCAAGTTGAGTAGTGTCGACTTGCCGCAGCCCGAGTGGCCGATCAGAGAGATGAACTCACCCTGCGTCACGCTCAGGTTCACGTCGGTCAGCGCGATGAACTTGCCTTTCTTGGTGTCGAACACCATCTCGGCATTCTCGATTTGCAGAAATTTGTCCATGACGGTTCCTTTCGCCTTACTCGTAATTGAAACGCTTGGCCAGCAAGATCAAGCCTTGCTCCAGCAACAGCCCGACGATGCCGACGATGAAGATGGCGATGATGATGTGTTCGACATTGAGGTTGTTCCATTCGTCCCACACCCAGAAGCCCAGGCCGGTGCCGCCGGTAAGCATCTCGGCGGCGACGATCACCAGCCAGGCGACGCCGATGGACAAGCGGATGCCGGTCATCAAATGGGGCAGCACCGACGGAAACAGGATTTTGGTGAAGACCTTCCACTCCGACAGGTTGAGCACCCGCGCCACGTTGAGATAATCCTGCGGCACGCGGGCGACGCCGGCGGCGGTGTTGAGGATGATCGGCCAGATGCTGGAGATGAAGATCACCCAGAGCGAGGCGGGCTCGGTCTCTTTGAACACGTAAAGGCCGATCGGCAGCCAGGCCAGCGGCGAGACCGGGCGCAGCAGGCTGATGATGGGTGCGGTCATGCCGGACAGGAACTTGAAGCGGCCGATCATGAACCCGAGCGGGATCCCGACCAGCGCGGCCAGACCGAAGCCGGCGCCGACCCGGTACAGCGAGTGCAGGATGTTCCAGCCGATGCCCTTGTCGTTCGGCCCATTGTCGTAGAACGGATCGGCGAACAATTGTTGTGCCGAGGCCCAGGTCTTGGCCGGGCCGGGCAGGCCGCGCTCGCCACCGCTGGCGGAGACGATCTGCCACAGCAGGATGAACAGGAAGATGCCAATCAGCGGCGGCAAGGCGGCACGCGCGGCCTTGCCCATGGCCTCGATGAAGGCCTTGCCCCGCTCGGTCTGCAGAAGCGGCGTGGGCCGCGGTTTCGGTACGGTCTCGATCGGTGTCACTGGTGTGATCTCGGGTTGATTCATGATGTCTTGCAAACTACCTTCGTTGATGGTCACTGCGCTCATCGCGGACTCCTTGGGTTACACCCCCCCTGGGGAGGGTCGGGCGAGGGGAGGTCAGGCCTTCACCTTGAAGCCGTCGGCATAGGCCTTCGGGTTCTTGCCGTCCCAGACCACGCCGTCGATCAGCTTGGCGCTGCGCATGTCCGACTTGGGTAGCGCCACCTTGGCCGCAGTCGCCGCCTCCTTGTACAACTTGATCTGGTTCACCTTCTTGGCCACGGCCAGATAGTCCGGATGCTCCTTGAGCAGACCCCAGCGCTTGTGCTGGGTGAGGAACCACATCCCGTCCGACAAATACGGGAAATTCACCAGGCCGTCGTTGCAGAACTTCATGTAGTTCTTGTCCTGCCACTTCTTGCCGATGCCGTTGTCGTACTGGCCGAGCATGCGGTCCTCGATCACGTCGAACTCGGTGTTGACGTAGGCCTTGTTGGCGATGATCCGCGCCACCTCGGAACGGTTGCTCATGGTGTCGATGTATTTCGACGCTTCGAGGATGGCGGCGGTCATCGCCCGCGCGGTGTTGGGATACTTCTGCACGAACTCGGCCGTGGTGCCCAGCACCTTCTCCGGGTGATCGGTCCAGATGTCCTGGCTGGTCACGGCGGTGAAGCCGATCTTGTCGTGGATCGCGCGTGCGTTCCACGGCTCGCCGACGCAATAGCCGTCCATCTTGTCCACCCGCATATTGGCCACCATCTGCGGCGGCGGCACGGTGATCACCTTGGCGTCGCGGAAGGGGTCGATGCCGTAGGTCGCCATCCAGTAATACAGCCACATCGCGTGGGTGCCGGTCGGGAAGGTCTGGGCGAAGGTCCACTCCTTGGGTTCGGCCTTGACCAGCTTGGCCAGGCCGGCGCCGTCGGTGACGCCCTTGGCCTTGATCTGATTGTTCAGGGTGATGGCCTGGCCGTTGTTGTTGATCGACATCAGCACGGCCATGTCCTTCTGCGGCCCGCCGACGCCCAGCTGCAGGCCGTAGACCAGGCCGTACAGTACGTGCGAGGCATCCAGCTCGCCGTTGACCAGCTTGTCGCGCACGCCGGCCCAGCTCGCCTCCTTGCTCGGGGTGATCTTGATGCCGTACTTCTTGTCGAAGCCCTTTTCGGCGGCGATGGCGACCGAAGCGCAATCGGTCAGCGGGATGAAGCCGATCTTCACCTCGGCCTTCTCCGGTGCATCGGAACCCGCGGCCCAGGCCGCGCTACGCACGCCCGGCGGCACCAAGGACATCAGCGCGGCAGCGGCAGACAGCCCGGCAGTCTTCTTCATGAAATCCCTCTTGCTTTCGTTTACGACAGCAGACGTTTCGGTCTGCGGCTTGAATTCTTCGCTCATGGCATCGCTCCAATAAATTTCGGCACAGCTCATGCCGGCAAGCGGCGTCGAGCAAAACAACCGAAGCAATAAAAAAGGCGTCCAACCGGAGAT
>JAJZTV010000029.1:0-13746 GCA_021847385.1 Pseudomonadota bacterium
GGCTGTGGTCCTTGGTCACCACGGTCCAGCCGTCGCCCAGCATGCGGATGTCGCGCCGGCCGGCGTTGATCATCGGTTCGATGGTGAAAATCATGCCGGCCTGCAGCACGACGCCGGTGCCCGGCTTGCCGTAATGCAACACCTGCGGTTCTTCGTGGAACTGGCTGCCGATGCCGTGGCCGCAGAACTCGCGCACCACCGAGAAGCCATTGGCCTCGGCATGCTGCTGGATGGCGTGGCCGATGTCGCCCAGGTGGGCACCGGGTTTGACCCGTTCGATGCCTTTCCACATGCAGTCGTAGGTACCGTCGATCAGGCGCTTGGCCAGGATGCTCGGCGCTCCGACCGTGAACATGCGCGAGGTGTCGCCATGCCAGCCGTCCTTGATCGTGGTGATGTCGAGATTGACGATGTCGCCCGCACGCAGCTTTTTGCCGCCAGGCACGCCGTGGCAGACCTGATGGTTGACCGAGGCGCAGATCGACTTGGGGTAGGGCTGGTGGCCGGGCGGCGCATAGTTCAGCGGGGCGGGCACGCAGCCTTGCACGTCGACCATATAGTCGTGGCAGAGCTTGTCCAGCTCGTCGGTGGTGACGCCGGCTTGGACCAAGGGCGTGATGTAGTCGAGCACCTCGGAGGCCAGCCGGCCGGCGACGCGCATTTTTTCGATTTCTTCGGCGGATTTGATGGTGATAGGCATGGCTTGGACTGCGTCCAGAAAAGACGGCCAGGATATTGATCGCGCTGGTAAATGTAAAGGCAGGACCGGCTTGTCTGACTATAATCGACCCAGCGGCAACAGGGGTACGGCACATGAGGATAGGGGCGGTTGGGTCTGGTTCGGCGGATTATTTCTCGCCCGCGGCAAAGCGGGTGGGGCCGGATCAGTCCGGCCAGGCCGATCCAAATCAGGCCAGCCCGGAAGTCCAGCGCGAGGTACAGCGGCTCAAGCAGATCGATCAAAAGGTAAGGGCGCATGAGCAGGCCCATTTGAGCGCGGCGGCCGGATTGTCCACTGGCGGCGCCAGCTTTCAGACCGTGCGTGGGCCGGATGGCCGGCAGTATGCGGTCGCTGGCGAGGTGCAGATCAGCGTTTCGGCCGCCGCCACGCCCGAGCAAACTGTCGCCAAGGCGCAGCGGATTCGCGCTGCGGCCCTAGCCCCGTCCGACCCCTCTTCGCAAGATCGTGCCGTTGCGGCGGGCGCCAGCCAATTGGAGGCCCAGGCACGTGCCGAGCTGAGCCAGAAGAAAAAGGAAGCATCCGCTACGACGAGCCCTGTCGAGCAAGCGATCCGGGCGGCCCAACAGCCGCCGGATCGATATGGCCAAAAGGCCATCGCGGCCTATACTCAAGCCGGTATTTCATCTTCGCCGGTAGCGGCGGATACTTACGCTTAAGGGTCAGCGCTGAATTCAGGGGCGAGTCGTGCGAATGTCGCAGTGGCGGCAGAAGACCGCAGCCATCGCCGGGCTGGAATGCCAATACGAATAGGCGAATCGGTTAGGCTATGGGATCGCGATAGAGGGATGGTCATGCGGGTATGAATTACAGCGTGGATCAATCGGCGTCCAATTCATCGGCCTGGGTCCAATCGAGGCGCTACCCAGGATCGGGTCAGTATCGGGCTCAGCACCCCTGGTTGCTCGGCTTGGTTTTGTTTTTGACCGCGTTGTTTTTGATCGTTTGGCGCTATCCACCCGAGCAGGCCCACGCTTTCCAGGGCTTGGCGGCCTATTTGCCTCTGCACAGTTTTCTGGAGGTCATCGCCATCGCGGTGGCGGCCTTGGTGTTCGGCATAGGCTGGCATGCGCATGACCCCGGCCGACCGCGTAACCTCATCGTCCTCAGTTGCGGCTTTCTCGCCGTCGCCTTGCTCGATTTCGCCCATGCCATGTCTTACAAGGGTATGCCTGATTTCGTGACGGAGGCAGGCCCGGAAAAAGCGATCAATTTTTGGCTTCTGGCACGATATACCGCGGCCCTTGCCCTGTTGACAGCCGTGCTGATGCCGTGGCGCCCCTTTACTTATCCTTGGGCGCGTTTCGCCATACTGGGCACCAGCCTGGTTTGGATCGGGCTGGCCTATTGGCTGGGCTTGTATCACGACGATTGGTTTCCTCACACCTTTGTTCCTGGCCAGGGGCTGACCCCATTCAAGGTCGGTGCGGAATATTTGTTGGTCGGTTTGAGCGTGGCGACGGCCGTCGGCATTTACGGCCTGGGCAAGCTCAAGTACCGCTTGCATTTGCCGAGCCTGTTGGCTGCGGTCGTGGTGATTGCATTGTCGGAATTGTGTTTCACCTTGTATTCCCAAGTGACCGATGCCTTCAATCTGCTTGGCCATCTCTACAAGGTCGTGGCGTATCTGTTGATCTATCGCGCGGTCTTCATTGAGGCGGTGCAGGCGCCGTATTCCCAAGTCCATGAAAGCGAGCGGCAGCTGTATCGAGAAAAGGAACGCTTGCGTACCACGCTGCATGCTATCGGCGATGCCGTGTTGGCGGTCGATCGGGCCGGTAAGGTCGAGTTCCTCAACCCGATGGGGGAGCGGATGACTGGCCGGCGTAATGCCGAGGCCATGGGCAAACCGCTGCAAGAAGTCCTGATATTGCACGATGCCGATCAGGTCGAACTTTTGCAGGCAGAACTGAAGCGCTTGCTCAAGGGCGAGATTGCGCAGGCTTATCTGGATGGCAAGTGCCTGATGAAGAATCACGACAAGGAATACGTCACCGAGATCTCGCTGTCGGCCTTGAAAGATGAGCGGGGCCGTACCGTCGGTGCGGCCATCGTGTGCCAGGATGTGACCGAGCGCAGCGAATTCGAGCAGCGCCTGCAGTACCAAGCCGGCCACGACCCGCTGACGCAATTGCCGAATAGGCTATCCTTGCATGAGAGCCTCAGCCAAGCCATGTGGGAGGCGCGCATCAATCACAGCATGGTCGCCGTGTTGTTCCTGGACCTGGACCGCTTCAAGGATGTCAACGATACCTTGGGTCACGATGTCGGCGATCAACTGCTCAGAGTGGTGGCAACCCGGTTATCGCAATGCATGCCTAAGGGCGATGTGGTCGGACGGATGGGCGGCGATGAGTTCATGGCGATTCTGAAGGGCTTGAATCGCGCGGAGGATTGCTTGCCGGTATGCAAGGCGATTCGAGAAACCTTCTCCAGCCCGTGTTGGATTGGCGAGCACGAGTTCTATATCGAATGCAGCATCGGGATCAGCTTGTTCCCCCAAGACGGCGAAGATGAGCGCAGCCTGGTGCGCAATGCGGACATCGCGATGTACGACGCAAAGGGCTTCGGCCGGAATACCTATCGCTATTATTCCAAACAGATGAATGCATCCCTGGTCGAACGCTTGGAGATCGAGCAGGGTCTGCGGCATGCCTTGGAACGCGACGAGTTGTACGTCTGCTACCAGCCGCGAGTCGATGCCGAGCGCGGGTGCGTGGTCGGGGCCGAGGCCCTGGTGCGCTGGCGCCATCCCGAAGGCAAGCAGATCGGGCCGGACAAATTCATCCCGGTGGCCGAACAGACCGGTTTGATCGGCCGGATCGGCGAGTTCGTGTTGCATCGGGCATGCAAGGATGCCAAGTCCTGGCGCGACAAAGGCTTCGATGGCGTTCGGGTCGGCGTGAATTTCTCCGCTTCCCAATTTCGCGACCCTGCCTTGGTGGACAAGATTCGTCTGGTCTTGGCCGAAACGGCATTGCCGCCCGACGCATTGGAGATGGAGCTGACCGAAGGCACCTTGATGGAGAATGCCGAAAGCGCGCTGGCGTTATGGCAGCAACTCGATCGCCTGGGCGTGCAGATGGTGATCGACGATTTCGGTACGGGCTTCTCCTCGCTCAGTTACCTCAAGCAGTTGCCGGTCGATTTGATCAAGATCGACCGCTCATTCGTGACCGACATCGCCAGCAATGCGAGCGGCGAGGTGATCGTCCGTGCGGTGATCGCGATGGCGCAGAGCCTACAGGTCAATGTGATGGCCGAGGGGGTCGAGACGGCAGAGCAACTGGCCTACTTGAAAGCACACGGTTGTCACGAGGTGCAAGGCTACTATTACAGCAAGCCGCTACCCATCGACCAGTTCCACCGCTATCTGCTGGAAAATTCCCCAACACCGGGTCGTATTTGACCCGGTGCTTATTTGACCCGCATGCCCGGTAGCGCGCCACTGTCGGGCGACAGTAGGAAGGGGCCACCGCGCTCGTCGGAGGCGGCCAGCACCATGCCCTCGGACAGGCCGAACTTCATCTTGCGCGGGGCGAGGTTGGCCACCATCACGGTCAGCCGGCCGACCAGGTCTTCCGGTTTGTAGGCCGACTTGATGCCGGCGAACACCGTGCGCGTGGCGGTGCCGACATCCAAGGTCAATTTCAGCAGCTTTTCCGCGCCCTCGACGTGGGAGGCCGCGACGATCTTGGCGATGCGCAGGTCGATCTTGCCGAAGTCCTCGATGCCGATGATCGGCTCCCAGCCGGCGGCCGCCTCTTCCGCCTTGGCAACCTGCTGCTGGTGCCCGGCATGGCGTTGCTGCGAATGCGGTTCGGGCGTCGGTGCCAGGGTCTGCTTGTTCTCTTCGACCATGGCCTCGATCTGCTTGGGGTCGATGCGGGTCATCAGGTGCTGGTACTCGTTGATGGCGTGGCCGGCGAGCAGGTGGCCGGCATCTGTCCAGACGAGCGGGGCGATGTTGAGAAAGGCCTCGACGTTCTCGGCCAGCTTGGGCAGCACCGGCTTGAGGTAGAGCGTGAGCAGGCGGAAGGCGTTGAGCGCCACCGTGCAGACCTCGTGCAGCTCGGCCTCGCGGCCTTCCTGCTTGGCGATCTCCCAGGGCTTGTTGCTGTCGACGTACTGGTTGGCTAGATCGGCCAGGGCCATCACCTCGCGCAGCGCCCGGCCGTATTCGCGCGCCTCGTACAGCTCGGCGATGCCGCCGGCGGCCTGCTGCATCCTGGCCAGCAGTTCCTGGCCGGCGGGCACCTGGCCCAGCTTGCCGCCGAAGCGCTTGGCGATGAAGCCGGCCGAGCGGCTGGCGATGTTGATGAACTTGCCGACCAGGTCCGAGTTCACCCGGGCGCTGAAGTCGTCCAGGTTGAGGTCGATGTCCTCCATGGTGTTGGACAGCTTGGCCGCGTAGTAATAGCGCAGCCACTCCGGGTTCAGGTGCTTGAGGTAGCTCTCGGCGGTGATGAAGGTGCCGCGCGACTTGGACATCTTCTGGCCGTTGACGGTGAGGAAGCCGTGGGCGAAGACCGAGGTCGGCGTGCGGTGGCCGGAGAACGCCAGCATGGCCGGCCAGAACAGGGCGTGGAAGTAGAGGATGTCCTTGCCGATGAAGTGGTAGAGCTCCGAGGTGGAGCCCTTGCCCCAGAAGGCGTCGAAGTCGATGCCTTTGTCGGCGCACAGCTTCTTGAAGCTGGCCATGTAGCCGACCGGGGCGTCGAGCCAGACATAGAAATATTTGCCCGGCGCCTCGGGGATTTCGAAGCCGAAGTAGGGCGCGTCGCGCGAGATGTCCCAGTCGGACAAGCCGGCGGTGAACCACTCGTCCATCTTGTTGGCGGCCTCGGCCTGCAGCGTGCCGCTGCGGGTCCATTCTTTTAAAAAGGCCTCGCACTTGCCCAGGGCGAAGAAATAGTGCTCGGACTCCTTGCGCACCGGCTTGGCGCCGGACACGGCGGAGTAGGGGTCGATCAGGTCGGTCGGCGCATAGGTGGCGCCGCAGGCCTCGCAGGAGTCGCCGTATTGGTCCTTGGCGCCGCACTTCGGGCAGGTGCCCTTGATGAAGCGGTCGGGCAGGAACATGGCCTTGTCCGGGTCGTAGAACTGCTCGATGCTGCGCCGCTCGATCAGGCCGGCCTCGCGCAGCTTGAGGTAGATCTGGCTGGCGAACTCGCGGTTCTCCGGCGAGTTGGTCGAGTAGTAGTGGTCGAAGCCGACATGGAAGCCGTCGAAGTCGCGCTTGTGCTCGTGCCAGACCCGGTCGATCAGTTGCTCGGGGCTGACGCCCTCCTTCTCGGCGCGCAGCATGATCGGCGTGCCGTGGGTGTCGTCGGCGCAGACATACCAGCACTCGGCAACTTTTTCCTTGGGCTGCATTTTCTGAAAGCGGACCCAGATGTCGGTCTGGATGTATTCGACCAGATGGCCGAGGTGGATGCTGCCGTTGGCGTAGGGTAAAGCAGAGGTAACGAGAATTTTGCGTGTCATGACCGGCGTTTCATTTCAGAATGGCGGCTATTTTACGCGTTCGGAGGCATTTCTTTGGCATCCAATCGGGCGGGTGCCCTCAATCCGGGGGTGAAAAAGCGCGAGGTCTGGGCCTGGGCCATGTACGACTTCGCCAATTCCGGCTACACCACGGTGGTGATCACCGCGGTCTACAACGCCTTCTTCGTCGCGGTGATCGCCGGCAATGCGGCCTGGGCCAGCTTCGCCTGGAGCGCGGCCCTGGCCGTGTCCTACGCCGCGATCATGGTCACCGGCCCGCTGCTCGGGGCCTATGCCGACCAGCATGGCGCCAAGAAAAAGTTGCTTCTGGTGTCCACGCTTGGTTGTGTCGTCGGTACCCTTTTGCTGGCCTGGCCGGCACCAGGTCAGGTGGCCTTGGCCATGGGACTGATCGCGCTGTCCAATTTCTTCTTCGGCACCGGCGAAAACTTGATCGCCGCCTTTCTGCCGGAGCTGGCGCGCGGCCGGGCCATGGGCCGGGTCTCGGGCTGGGGCTGGGGCTTGGGTTATTTCGGCGGCTTGTTGGTTTTGGCCCTCGCCTTGGCCTATGTCAGTCAGGTGCAAGCCGCGGGCGGCGGCGCGGAGGCATTCGTGCCCGGCGTGTTGTTCATCACCGCCGGCCTGTTCATGCTGTGCGCCTTACCGACCTTTCTGTTTCTGCAAGAACGGACGCAGCCTCGGCCCTTGGCCGCCGGTTTTGTCCGCGATGCCTTCCGTCAAGTGGCCGGCAGCCTTGGCCATGCCCGACACTACCGCGACCTGTTCCGCTTTCTGATTTGTATCGTGTTCTACCAGGCCGGCATCCAGGCCGTGATCGCGCTGGCGGCGATCTATGCCCAGCAGGCCATGCATTTCGACACCAAGCAGACCATCCAACTGGTCCTGGTGGTCAACGTCACGGCGGCGATCGGCGCCTTGATCTTTGGCCATGTGCAAGACCGCATCGGCCATAAACGGGCCATCGGCTTTACGTTGATAGGGTGGCTGTTCATGGTGGCCTTGGCTTATACCGCCACGGAGCCGATTCGGTTTTGGCTGGCGGCCAATATCGCCGGCCTCTGCCTTGGCGCCTCGCAGTCGGCCGGCCGTGCCTTCGTCGGTTATCTCAGCCCGGCCGCCTATCGCGCCGAGTTCTTCGGCCTTTGGGGGCTGGCGGTGAAGCTGTCCTCCATTCTTGGTCCGATCACATACGGTGCGGCAGTCTGGGTAACCGGTGGGCAGCATCGGCCCGCCATGCTCAGTTTGGGCGTGTTTTTTCTGATTGGCTTGGCGCTGCTGTGGGGGGTGGACGTAGAGCGTGGTCGGCGCACAGCCCTCCGCCGACGATCTATGCGCTAGTTTAGACCCTGGTCGGGCCGGCTAAGGCTTCGGCGGTGGGAGGCTCAGGCGTGTATCGGGTTCTCGTCGAGAGCCTCGATGAATACTTTGGTGGTAGTGCGCAGGCGCAGGGAGACGATACGTCCCAGATCGAACAGGATCATGCGTGCCAAGCGCGGATGCAGGGCTGCGAGTGTCTCGAAGCGTTCCATGGTGAGTTCCAACAGTTCGCCGTCTGTGCGCGCCCTGACGGTGGCGGAGCGGGGCAAGCCATCGAAGAAGGCTTGCTCACCGAACACCGATTGGGCCGGCATCAGGGCGAGCTGCACGGTTTGTTGCCGGTGTTTTTCCGTGACGACGGATTCGAGTTCCCCTTCGGCGACGATGAAAAGGGATTGCCCTGTGTCGCCTTGGCGGATGATTTCATCGCCGACGCGGAAGGGAATGGACATGCAATGTTCAAACAGCCTTATCCAGTCGTCCTTGTCGGCTTCTGCTAGAAACGCCACGCCCTCTGAATGGGGCACCGGTGCCGCAGCATCGGGGGAATCGATAAATTGAGTTGGGTTCATGTCGCCTCCTACGGCATGAATTATGCTGGCCATGCGAGCCATGGTCTATGGGTATGTGGCCGGATTCGAGTGGCGCGCCGGTCGGATGGCGTCAGGCGCGGGCCGCTTTAGCCGAGATGCCCGCGCGAGGACACGGCAAGTCCATCGGCGCGGGTTTTACAGAGACTTATTGCTGGGCTTGCAGGCTAGGCCGGTTCGACTGCTTGGCCTGCATCGGGATAACAGGCGAATTCACCGGCGAGATGGCGGGTTTCTCCGTGTCGCTGGCCGGCTCGCTTCGATCCAGATGATAGAGCGCGGCGACGAGGCCGATGGCGGAGACCAGCAGGAAATAGGGGCCGAATAGCCAGAACACCAGCGGCACCGCAAAGAAGAAACTGCGCATGCCGATCGCGAACATGTTGCCGGCCCGGTGCAGGCGTTGCGCCACGGCCTTCGGGGTCAGGTTGTGGTGGGCGTCGTGTTCGGGCACGTTCACCATGAATACCACGTGGTTGGCCAAGCGCACCGACATGGCAAAGGCGAAGAAGGCGACGATGAAATCGGCCAGCAGGCACATCACCTTGAAAATCCACAGCTCGGTGGCGTTCGAACCCATGGCGTTCAAGGCGTGCCAGCTATGGGAGATATTGTCGGATTGGCCGGACAGGGTGAGCGTGCCGACGATGAGCAGCGCGGCCGTCGATGCCATGAGCGAGGCGCCCATGATGAAGTTACGCAGCGTTTGCACCGCCATCACGTCCTTGCCCGGGTTGCGCATGACGTTTTTTACCCAGAGCGTGCGGGCCAGGGCATTGACCCCGTGAATGGTATAGGTGGGGTCTTCTTTGACCTTGAGGTTCAGAAAGAAGTAGTAGGCCGCGATCAAGGCGACACTGATGGCAAGCGCTCCGAGGTCGAGGCTGAATCCGAAAAATTCGTTCATCTTAATGCGTGTCCTTTGTCGTTCTCTTTATGCGTGGCGCGGCATGCTGATGTCGATGGGGTTGGCGGCTTGAAGCCGCTCGGCCTTGCTTGGGCCGGTATGGCTGCCGGGCGTCGGCTGGCGGTCCAGGTTGCTGCGCAGCAGTTTGCGGAATTCGGTGGCGTTGTCGGCATTGGCGAAGGCCAGGGCATCGACTAGGGTGCGGGCGGCTTGTTTGATGGTGTTCATGGTTGTCCCTTTCAGAATGCAGAGATATGGCTGGATGCGCTGTCCTACGCAGTTTGTATGCCAGATCGATAACCTATTGTTTTTATTTGTTTTTGCGTCGATTTCCGGGGGTTCGCCGAGCTCAGGTATTGCGTTTTGCATCGATTGTCGGGGGGTATTTAGTGCGGGCCTAGGCATGACTTGGGATCGGCCGCCGAATCGGTTGTGTTGCATAAACCATCATTGCGTTGCAATATGCAACCATGTTGTGTCTCTAGGCTTGGGCCAAGGGGTGTCCTGAATGAACCTGCGCGGGTTGTTGAGCATGTATGGCCTACGTAATTCGCTGAGCGGAAAGGTCACGTTGGGCTACTCCGCCGTGGCCTTGGTCATTTTGGCGACATCGCTGTTTTTCGTCGGCGAATTGCGCAATTTAGAAGAACGGGTGTTGCTGGGGCAACGGGCCACGGACTTGTTCGACGCGGTCCTGGAGATTCGCCGCTTCGAACGAAACTATTTTTTGCATCGACAGCAGGCTGATCTGGATGAGAACGCGCATTACATCGGGCTTACCCAGGCATTGCTCAGCCAGCACCGGGCAGATTTCCTCGCTATTACCCCGCAGAGCCGCTTAGAAGGGCTGCAGTCGCTACTGGCAGAGTATCAACGCCAGATCGCCGCTCTCGGTTCGGGTATTGCCGGCGGTGGGCCGGTGGAGTCGGCCGAGCCGCGTGTCCGAGCCTTGGGCAAGGAGATCGTCTCGATTGCGGAGGCCATGGCGGGGAGCGAACGGCAACAGTTGCAGGCGACCCTGGCCTCTTTCCGCACGGTGCTGCTTTCCGTCATCGTCGGTATGGCGCTGCTCATCGTGGTGGTCGGCCGTGCCCTGTCGCAACGCGTGGTGCGGCCGCTGAAGGAAATGGAATCCCGCGTGGCGGCGATTCCGGGCAACCGTCAGGAAAGACTCGATCCGCCATCGCAAGACCGCGAGATCGTATCCATCATCGAGGCCTTCAACCACATGTTGAAGGAGTTGGGGCTGCGTCAGAAATCATTGATGCGTTCCGAGCGGCTGGCCTCGCTCGGAACCATGCTGTCCGGCGTGGCGCACGAGCTGAACAACCCGCTGTCCAATATCTCCAGTTCTTGTCAGATCTTGCAGGAGGAGATCGGCGACGGCGACGTGGCAATGCAAAAGGTGTATTTGGCGCAGATCGATCAGCAGACCGAGCGGGCGCGCAACATCGTGCGCTCGCTCCTGGATTTCTCGCGCGAGAAGGCATTCAGCAAGGTGCCTGTGCTGCTGGGGCCGTTGGTGGCGCAGACGGTGGGGTTTGTGCGCGGCGAGGTGTCGGCCAAGTCGGTGGTCCAGCTTTCCGTGCCTGATGGTCTGGCCGTGCCAGCCGATGCGCAACGTCTGCAACAGGTGTTCGTGAACCTGATCCGCAATGCCATGGATGGCTTGGCCAAGGAGGGGCGGATACGCATCTCTGCGCGGCAGATTTATGCCGATGGGCCGCCTGCCGGAACGGCCTTGGGTTCGGGCTGCGACTACAGAGGCGAGGCGGTGGAGATTTGCGTCAGCGATACCGGACCCGGCATCGCTCCGGAGATACTGCCTCGTATCTTCGATCCTTTTTTCACGACGAAGGATGTCGGACATGGCATGGGCTTGGGCCTCTTCGTCGTCTATGAAATCGTCGACGAGCATGATGGCTGCATTTCGGTGGAAAGCGCTTTGGGCCATGGCACCACGTTCTGCATCCGCCTGCCTGGGGGCGGTGGAGCCGAAGGCGAACAGGCATCGAGCAGGGAGGTATTGAAATGATTGGGAGTCTGCTTATCGTCGACGACGAAGAGATTGCCATGCGCAATCTCCAGCATGTCATGGAGCGGGAAGGTTATGCGGTCGCGGCTTGCCAGAGCGGTGCCGAGGCCGTCGCCCTGCTGGGCGAACAGGGCTTCGACGTCGTCCTCACCGATTTGCGCATGGAGGGGGTGGATGGCATGGATGTGCTGCATAAGAGTCGCGAATTGCAGCCCGATGCAGAGGTGATCCTGATTACCGGTTATGCGACGGCGGAGTCGGCCGTTCAAGCCTTGAAGCAGGGCGCGTTCTATTACATCGCCAAACCGTTCCGGTTGGACGAGGTACGCAAGGTGGTAGCCGAGGCGGTGGCCAAGGTGCGCCTACGCCGGGAAAACGGCGTGTTGCGCCGAGAGATCAAGCGGTATCGGGATGGCGAGACCATCCTTACCCAGGATATGGCGATGCAACGCCTGCTCGATACCGCGCGCCAGATCGCGCCGACCGATTGCAGTGTCCTGATCACCGGAGAGAGCGGGACCGGTAAGGAGCTGATCGCCAAGTTTCTGCACCAGCACAGCATGCGCAGCGAGGGGCCGTTCACCGCGATTAACTGCGGCGCCTTTAGCGAGGAGTTGCTGGCCAATGAGTTGTTCGGCCACGAAAAAGACGCCTTTACCGGTGCGACCAGGTTGAAGCGAGGGTTGCTGGAAGTGAGCTCCGGCGGCACGCTCTTCCTCGACGAAGTGACGGAAATGCCTGCGTCGATGCAGGTCAAGCTATTGCGCGTGTTGCAGGAAAAAGAGTTTCTGCGGGTCGGCGGCACCCATCCGGTGAAGTGCGATATTCGGCTGCTGGCGGCAACCAATGCGGACATCGCGGCGGCGGTCAAATCCGGTGGCTTTCGCGAAGACCTGTATTTCCGGCTGAACGTGGTGAATCTGCATATCCCGCCGTTGCGCGAACGGAAGGGGGATATCCCCTTATTGCTACAGCACTTCCTGCTGCGCTATGCCAGCCGGATGAACAAGGATGTGAAACGCGTTGCCGAGCCGGTGCTGTCGGTGTTGATGGACTATTCCTTTCCCGGTAACGTGCGGGAGTTGGAGAATCTGGTCGAACGCGGTACGGCCATGGCTCAGGGCGATACCATCGAGTTGACGCACTTGCCGGAGCCGATGCTAACGCAAGATTCGACCATTGTGCCGCGCCGTGCCGACGGCCGGCTGCCTACGCTCGAAGAGCAGGAGCGGGTGTACATTCATCGGGTATTGGACGAGGTGAACGGTAACCAGACCGCGGCGGCGCAGATATTGGGCATCAACCGGGCCTCGTTGTGGCGCAAGCTCAAGGCCTGGCAGGAGGCTGCCGAGAGCCGCGATGCCGTTTGAAATGTGCCTATGGCAAAGCAGTGATTGCTACCGATCAGCCAACCATATACAATGCCGACCTCTTTAGGCGCGTAGCTCAGCTGGTTAGAGCATCACCTTGACATGGTGGGGGTCGTTGGTTCGAGTCCAATCGCGCCTACCAACATAAAGAGCCTGTCTGGGACGGGCTCTTAAGAAAGCCAGACCCGTTCTGGCTTTTCTTTTTTGATGGTAGCGAACGATGCCTGTTATCCGTCTTCCCGATGGCTCCGAGCGCAGGTTCGATGAGCCGGTGACCGTGGCCCAGGTGGCGGCCGACATTGGCGCTGGTCTGGCCCGGGCCGCGTTGGCCGGCAAGGTCAACGGCCAACTGGTCGATACCTCTTTCCGCATCGACAACGATGTCGACCTCGCCATCGTCACCGACAAGGATGCCGACGGCCTCGACCTGATTCGCCACTCCATGGCCCATCTCCTGGCCTATGCGGTGAAAGAGCTGTTCCCCGAGGCCCAGGTCACCATCGGCCCGGTGATCGAAGACGGCTTCTACTACGATTTCGCCTACAAGCGCCCGTTCACGCCGGAAGACCTGGCCGCCATCGAAAAGCGCATGGCCGAGCTGGCCAAGAAGGATATCCCGGTCAGCCGCGAGGAGTGGCAACGGGACAAGGCGGTCGACTTCTTCAAGTCCATCGGCGAGCACTACAAGGCCGAGATCATCGCCAGCATTCCGCCCGGCCAGACCATCTCGCTCTACCGCGAGGGCGAGTTCATCGACCTCTGCCGCGGCCCGCACGTGCCGTCCACCGGCAAGCTCAAGGTGTTCAAGCTGATGAAGGTGGCCGGGGCCTATTGGCGCGGCGACTCGAAGAACGAGATGCTGCAACGCATCTACGGCACGGCCTGGGCCAAGAAGGAAGACCTGGACGCCTATCTGCACCGCCTGGAAGAGGCGGAGAAGCGCGACCACCGCCGCCTGGGCAAGCAGCTCGACCTGTTCCACATGCAGGACGAGGCGCCGGGCATGGTGTTCTGGCACCCGCACGGTTGGGTGATCTGGCAGCAGATCGAACAGTACATGCGCGACAAGTTCGGCGAGTACGGCTACCAGGAGGTGAAGACCCCGACCGTGATGGACCGTAGCATGTGGGAGAAGTCGGGCCACTGGGAGAACTACCGCGAGAACATGTTCACCACGGCCTCGGAGAACCGCGACTACGCGGTGAAGCCGATGAACTGCCCGGGCCATGTGCAGATCTTCAACCACGGCCTGCATTCCTACCGCGACCTGCCGCTGCGCC
>JAJZTV010000029.1:13756-14175 GCA_021847385.1 Pseudomonadota bacterium
CCGAGTTCGGCTCCTGCCACCGCAACGAGCCGTCCGGTTCGCTGCATGGCCTGATGCGGGTGCGCGCCTTCGTCCAGGACGATGCCCACATCTTCTGTACCGAGGAGCAGGTGCAGGCCGAGGTATCCGACTTCATCAAGATGCTGCAATCGGTCTATGCCGATTTCGGCTTCCACGACGTGCTGGTCAAGCTGTCCACCCGGCCGGCCAAGCGCGTCGGCTCGGACGAGACCTGGGACAAGGCCGAGACCGCCTTGGCCGCAGCGCTGACCCAGAACGGCCTAGCCTACGACCTGCAACCGGGCGAGGGCGCCTTCTACGGCCCGAAGATCGAATTCACCCTGAAAGACAGCCTGGGCCGGCTCTGGCAGTGCGGCACCATCCAGCTCGATTTCAACCTGCCGGTGCGCCTGGGCGCC
>JAJZTV010000030.1:0-343 GCA_021847385.1 Pseudomonadota bacterium
CTCACATCCACTTCAGTGGCAGTGATCGGCATCACATACTGGGTCATGTCCGAGAAGTTCTGCACGATGTAGGTCTGGCCGACCAGGGGCGGCGAGGCCACCATGAAATAGAAGTTCGGCTCGTATTCGAAGCTGACGGTCATGTTGGCATCGACATAGGGCATGGTTACCACCGGCTTGTCGTTGACATACCAGTTGCTGTTGAACTGGATGAACGGGTTGGTCTGGTTGATCACGCCGCATTGCGCGGGCGTCAACTTGGCCTGGGCCAGCGAGGTCGGCGCCTGTTGCAGCATGGGCGACAGGCTGTTGGGGCTGATCGCCGACAGCAACTGGCCCGGCT
>JAJZTV010000030.1:353-14021 GCA_021847385.1 Pseudomonadota bacterium
GCACGGTTTGCCGGCCGGAGATGATGGTGTTGTTGTTGACGCCGGTGCTGGTCACATCGGTGGCGATGATCGCCTCGTACATGAACGATTCGGTCGCGCCGGCCGAGCCGGTGAGTACCTGCCAGGCGTGGATCATGTAGTTGCGCTGCGGGTTCTGCGGTTTCAGGAAGACCAGGACGGTCTTGCCCTGCATGTCTTCCACGTCCATGGTGACGTTGAACTGGGTAGCCATTGTTTACTCCTTGGTTGAATGTATTCTGGACTCTTGAGAAAAATCCGGCGCAGGGAGCCGAGTCCGCGATCTCTCCCGGCGCCGGGTAAAACAAGATGCCTTTAGCCTTGAGTCAGTGCATTGGGCTGGTCGAAGCTGTAGCCGAGTGCGCCCGTCGTATCGTTGGCTTGCAGGACGACGCCGACCTTGGTGACATAACTTGGCGGCTGATAGGTCGTCGTTGTCGGCGGGATCTCGGACGGCGCGTAGGTCTGCGTCCGTTTGCCGGCGGCGACCGGCATAAACATCAGCGTGCCGTTGCCGGGCTGGAAGAAGGCGCTGGTATCGGGGCCGATATTCTGGGTGGTGCCGATTTTCAGGCCCTCGGCGATGTTCAGCCCGCTGAGATACCAGTCGATATCCAGGGTATAGGGGTCGACCGATGGCGTCGGCGTGATGATTTCGACATAAGCATGGCCGTTCGGGCGATAGACCACGGCCTGGATGTCGCTCTCGCCGACCACCACCATATAACTGGTGCCGGGATAGACCGGTATGTGCCTGCTCTGGATGGTCCCACCCGATGTGGCCTTCTTGATCACGACGGATAGGACGTCGTTGTAGGTGAACAGCTCTTCGGCACCGAACGAAGGGTTGAGGAATTGCCATGGGCAATAGACGAAGCTGGCCGTAGGCGTCGGTGCAGGCGTCGGTGCAGGTGTCGGCGCAGGTGTCGGCGCAGGTGTCGGCGCAGGCGTCGGTGCAGGCGTCGGTGCAGGCGTCGGTGCAGGCGTCGGTGCAGGCGTCGGTGCAGGCGTCGGCGCAGGTGTCGGTGCAGGTGTCGGCGCCGGTGTCGGCGCAGGTGTCGGCGCAGGTGTCGGTGCAGGTGTCGGTGCAGAGGTACCGCAGGGACTGGTCGGTTTGTTATCCAAGAGGTTTTTTACCAGTACCGCGGTTGCCGTGTTCGCGTTGATGTTGGCCAGCGTGTAGTTCATCCCCATTGTCATCCCTTTCGTATGCTTGTTCGGCGTGGCTTCCGTTCACGCTCATCATGATTTGCTCAATACCGATAAGACGCAGTTGGGCAGGCGCGCGTGAAAAAATCGGATCGGTTCAGAAACCGAAGTCATCGACGCGGTCGATGAGGCCGTCCAGCGGCGAACCGAACAGCCGTGGCCGGTGGCTGTACTTGATGATGAAATTGACGTAAACGTTTTTGGCGCGCGTCTCCGGGGCTTGGCGAATGGTGATGGTCGGCGTGTAGCCGGACGGCATCACGGCACCGTCGGTTTGCGCTTCGGGTATCGCGTAATCGCTGAATGCGCCGCTGCCCGTGTAGCCCAGCGGCTTGAGTGCAACGGCTTTTTGGTAGAGGTGATCGTGGGCCTGGAACGCGTCTTGTTCGACCGAGCCCACCTGGTTGCCGCTCCAGCCCCCGCTACCCGACGCTGTGCGGTCCGTGGCATTCGGGTCGCGTGGCAGATTGTCCGGACCCTGGGCATCGAGATTGACGCCCCGCAGAAAATAGCCGCGGTAGTCCGGCAGCATGAATTTGCCAGGACTGGCTTGGCCATAGATAAAACCGATCGCGCGGAACAAGTCGGGATATTGCGCGACCAGCACCGTCCTGCCGTCGCAGACCAGCCAGCCATGTTGTTCCAAATACAGGTTGTAGGCCTTCGAGTCGTATTGAGGATAGGGGCTCGCGCCATTCGGATTGTTCGGATTGTCGGTCGGGCCGGCATAAGGGATGACGGCGCCGATGGGCAGCGCATTAGGCAGCATCGTCATACTTTTCTGCCTCCATGCCGAGGTCGGCCTCGGCCCCGGGCAATTTGCCGTCTTGCCTGAGCATCAACATCGAGGTGGCGACCTCGACCTCCCAACTCACGGCCGTGTCGAGCGGAATCGGCTTGTACACCAGCGATTTCAATTCGTTGGCCAGCCACAGGTCGTGCTCGAATACCGGGCAGAGTTCGGGCTCGCCGAACCAGAAGAAGCCGACCGAGGTCAGGTAGAACAGCATCGGCAGGACGTAGGCCGGGCCGACCGGCAACAGCAGCTTGGCCGAGCCGGCCTGCAGGAACTCATGGAAGCCGTCGTCGCGGCCGACGGTCTGGGCCATGTTCAGCCAATCGGTCGGTGTGCCGGAGGGGTAGCGGCCGAAATAGCTGAAGCTCATTTCCGGCCACTCGATGGCCTGGCGGAAGAATGGGATCAGGTCGAACTCGACTTGATCCGGGCTGAGCGGGGGCGGCGATACACTGGTGTCGAGCGCAAGGAATGGTGCGATCAGTGCTTGGATCGCACCCTGGCGCAGCTCGGTGCGCTCGGTTTCGCGTCGGCCGTCGCGGCCAGGGCGCATGAATTCCTCGGCAAGCCGGCCCATGACCAGATTGGTCTCCTCTTTGCATCGCCGATAGGCCGCCATGATCGCCGTGTAGGTGTCGATCTGCCATTGCCGGAACAAGGGCGAATCGTCCGGACATTGGCAGGCCAGGCTGACGTTCACGGCATAGCCTAGGCCGCTTGCCACCACGCTGACCGGCACCATGCCGTCGGTGGCCTGCACCGTGGCGATGGCCTTGCTGCCTGGGTTGGGGTCGCTCGTGGTGTCGATCTTTTGCGCGGCATCGCCGATCAATACGTCGAGGGTCGGTGTCGGTGGCGTGCCGCTTGCCCCCGGGTTGCTCGGCGGCGTGGCCCAGGCATAGGCAATGTTGGCGCTGGCGGCGAGATAGCCGTCCGGCACGGCCAGGGCCGTGATCGGGTGTGGCGGATCGCTGCTCAGGTTGGCGTTGACGATGCGCTGTTTCGGCGGGGGCGGCCGCACGTCCGCCCCATACAGGCCGGCGAGTTTCAAGTAGTTGTCGCGCGTGATGTCGTTGGCCGAGTTGACCGCGGCGACACCGTTGGCCGCCTCCCATGGCGGCACCGGCACGTTGAGGTTGATGCCGTGCAGCGCGTTGCTGCGTTGCAGGAAATTCGCCGACGGGTTGCTTAGCGTGCATTCCAGGATCAGCCGGCTGCCGACGTGTTCGAGGTGCGCGACGTGGATCTCGTCGATCCAGTGGTAGAGGCCGATCAGGGGGCCGTTGCCGTTTTCGTTCTGGAACCGGCGTTGCTTTTGCTCGCTGAACTCCTCCAGCGTGCGCTGTCGACGCACGCTGCCGATGCGTCGAGCCATGCGGCTGGCGGCGCGGTCGAGCAGGCTGCGGGCATAGCCGGCGGCCTGGTCGCTCAGCGTCGCCGGCCCATCCAGCGTATCGGTCCAGCCGCCGCTGACCTCGACCGACAGGCCATCGCTGCCGTATTGCTTTTTCAGGCTGTCGAATTCGCGTTTCAGGTCGTTGATCGGGCTGCTGGCGCTGGACTCCGCTTGGTTGGCGCGGCCGTCGTACTCGGTCCGGCGTTGGTCGTTGTCGTGGCTGGATTGGCTGTCGCTCTGTTGCGATTCGGTTTGCCGGCTGTGCCGCTGCGTCTCTTCCTTGGTCTCGCCGCGCATCACGTTTTCGATATGGGCGAGTTCGCCCAGGCGATAGCGCTTAAGCCGTTGCCGGATGATCTTGATGTCGGCATAGCCGAGCGGGCCGATGCCGGTGGCGGCCACCGGGGGCTGCGGCAGCGGTAGGATGTTGGCCGGCAGCAGCGCATTTGCTTGTAAGACCTCGCGCAGATGGTGGGGCGATGGCAGGTGGCTGGGCACGGGTGTCTGGCTTTGTGCGTTCAGCCAGGCCGCGGCGTGGCAGACCGTCAGGGCGCGGATGAGCGCGGCCTCGTGATGGCCGAGCCGGGTGCCAAGAATGATCAGCGCGATCAGGCTATCTTGCAGGCGGGCCAATCCGGTCGCGTAGTTCGGGTCTTGCAGGAAGGTGGCCACCGGCTGGCCTAGCAGGGCCTCCAACGCTGTGTTCAATTCCTCCGGTGTGGCGGGGTGCAAGGCCAGAAAGGCCCGCACCGGCGGGCCATGCAGCCGGCCCATGGCCCCTGGCAGGTCGGCGATGCGGGTGACGAACTGGCCGGGATAGGTCTTGGAATTCGGCGAGACGAAGTCCTGGGCCTCGGCCACCATGCCTGCACGATTGGCCGCTGCCTGTAAGGTGGCCAATTGTTGTTGGAATGAGGAATCATTGTTCGATAGATCGAAGAAGCGGCGCGCCAACTGATTCGGGCCGGGCGGCTGCAAGGCACGCGGATAGGTGAACGATGCAAAGGTGCGCGGCGGACCGAGTACCAGGGTGTTGCCCGGCTGATCGCCGATGCCTGGCTCGGGTTTCGGCCGAGGCGGAATCGGGGTGTCGCCGGCCAAGGTGGCTAGCTTGACGTGCTGCCCGGGCGATTGGGCCTGACTCAAGGTGGCGTCGACGACGATGCGGCCGTCCGGGAGGAATCGTTGGGTGAAACGGATTTCGGCATAGCGGCCGTCTTGCCGGATGGCCTGGCTCCATTCCGGTTGCTGTGGGGTCAGTGTCGAGCGGCCGATCGGGGCGCCGCTGGCCGTATCTAGCCGGAGTTCGATTTTTTGGCAGGCATCCTGCGAGCCGGTGACGGTCCAATTCACCTTGAGCCAATTGCCGCTGCCGAGAAAGCTGCTGCCATGCGTCGGCGGTACGTGGTCGCAGGCACGACAGACGCGCCAGGTACATAGCGTCGTGACCTGATCGACCAGGCCGCCGTTATGGCAATCGATCGATAGGATGGTGTCGCGCCCATCCGAGGCGAGCTTCACGTGGCCCCAGGCGCTTTCGCCTTCGCTGTGCAAGTCGAAGTCTTGTCTGGGCGCGTCATCGGACAGTTCGAGCACATCGCCGGCCGAGCCGAGTTGCAGGTTGCAGCGGACGTGCCAGCCTGACGATGGCAACCGTGTGGCCAGCCACTCGATTTGCAGGTTGCCGATGGTGTCCGTCCCCTGGCGAGTTCTATCCAGGCTTGCCGTATTTGCGTCGCTCATGATGTCTTCTCTGCTGGCATGGTGATGAGTCGCCTGCCTCACCGGCTGTCCAAGTGGGCGTGTCGTTCGTTATGGCCATCGAGATAGCTGCGCAGATAGGCCGCTAGAATTTTTCTGGCTTCTTGGATGCGTTTGCGTGCGTTGGCTTGGCTGATGGCCAAATCGGCCGCGATCTCTTCATAGGGGGCGCCCTCGTAGAAGCGCAGATGCGCAGCTCGGCGCAATCGGTCCGGCAGTAATTCGAAGGCCGCTCGGATGTGACGATCCAACTCGTCGTTCAGAAATTCCTGCTCCGGTGAAGGAGCCTGATGGCCGACGGTTTCGTAGAGATAGCTGAGGCTGTCGTCGCGCCGCTCTTGGGCTTGGCGTTCGCGCTGGTCGTCGATGAATTGGTTATACGCGATCCGGTTGAGCCAGCCCCCGACATGGCGGATATGGCGCAAGCGGCCTGGTTGCTCGGTGCAGACCTTGAGCATGACCTGGCTGAACAGATCGTTCGCGTCATCGCGATTGCCGCGCAGCAATATACGGCAGCGCCCCCGGAGAAATCCTTGATACTGCAGCATCAGGGTGTGCGCACTATGCTCAGCGTCGACACCGTTGGCATCCTCTTCCGGGCGGTTGGGCATGCCGGGGTGATTGGGTTGAAAATGCTCTTCATGGCAGCACTGGGCTGGGCTGCTGAAGCCGTCGATTTCCATTTTTACCTCCCGCCTTGTCATGGCTGTTCCGTTGGCTTGTTCGGAATGAAAAGCCACGTGGTTCCTTGCGCCGGCCAAGGAGGCGTTCGATAGGAGACATGCAGTGGGAGTAGGCGATACCCAGGCTTTGCCCGGATCGCGACACGCTCTGGCCTTAGCCGAGTCGTTTTTTTAGATCGCCCTTCCCATCCTCCAGTGTTTTTTCATTCCTGGCTGAAAGACGGGAAATTTATGTGTTTGTGAAATTAAAAATAGGCCGGGCCGGCTGGCCCGATAGGGATCGGGTTTTTCGGCCCATATGGCGGTATTGAGCGAGCCGGACTAGGGCCGACGTCTGCCAAAGAGGTAGCGAATCCGACTTGAATCGTCCTGGCTGCGTTCGATCCAGGCCAAGTGCAGATCGCCCGTCGGGCCCAAGGCGACGACGGGATCGGTCTGGCTGGCGGGGCTGTGTGCCGGCGAGGGCGAACTGTTCTCGACGAAGCCCTGGGGCGCGAGCCAGGTCAGCCAGATATCGGCATTGCCGTCACGGTCGTCGTCCCAGGCGACGACCAGATCGCCGCGCTGGTTGCCGGCAACGGCGGCATGCCATTGTGCGATGGCATCGCCGAAACTGTCCTGGGCCTTGATGTTGTCGCCGAAATGCGCACCGTCGTTCTCGCTCAGTGCGGCAAAGACATCGTAGCCGGCGAGAAAGTCGCGTTTATCCAGCCAAACTGCGGCGATGCGCGCGTGCCCGAACGGGGCGAGGGCCGGCCGCATCGCGCCGGTGCCTCGGCCGATGTTGCTCTGGGCCTGATTGCCTTGGTTGATCTGCGTCGGCGGCGCCCAGCTTATGCCGTCACGGCTCCGGCTGGCGTAAATGGTGGTGTGGCCCTGGCGGCGGTCTTCCCAGGCGATGCTCAGACCGGTCGCGCCGGCGGCCAGGGCCGGATAGATCTGATCGTTTTGTGGGGGTGCCTGGTCGATAGGGCGGGGGCTGGCCGCCGCGATTCGTCTGCCGTGTATTCCCAGGCGCATGGCATAGAGTCGTTGCCAACGGCCTTCGGGCTGGGCCCAGGCGGCGATCAGTCCCTGTTCCGGCCGATAGGCCAGCACGCCCTGGCCACCCGACGCGGCGATGCGCGTGGCCGATTCGACGCCTTGGCGGTCGGCGAGGGCGACATGGATGCCTTGCGCTTCGCTCCAAATCAGCGCGAAGCGGCGATTACCCAATGCAGTGACGCCCGGTTCATAGCAGCCGGTCTGGCCGAAGCGGAATTCGTGTATGGCGGGGGGCCGGCCGATGGCAACATAGCATCGCGCTGCGCCGCCGCGGTTGTCTTCCCAGGTGAGCGCGATCTGGTCTGCGGAGACGGCCAGGGCGCGGCGGCCCGAGGCATCGAGATGGTGGAACACGCCGGTTTGGGCCGGCGCGATGTCGATCGGTTCGGCGAATTGCCAATCGGCCCAAGCTGGCAGCGCCAGGCCGGCCAACAGGATGCCGGCGATGCGTCCGCTCACGGCTTGGCCTTCAGGAATTCGAGCAGACCTTGGCGCTCGTAGTGTTTACCGCGGACGTAGCGGTCGAAATCCTTGAAGTCCTCGACCGTCTTGTAGCCCGGAATCTTGGCGATGACGCGGCCTTCCGGCGTCATGAACACGAACAGGGGGGTGGCGAAGGCGCCCAGGCGCGCGCCGAGGTCGGCCTCGGTGATACGTTCGCCACTGGGCAGGGTGATTCGCTTGCCGCCCTCGGCGTCGACATAGATCAGTGCGTAATTCTCCGTGTAGATGCGCTTGATCTCGGCATTGGAGAAGGTCTCGCGATTGGTGTAGGCGCACCAGCCGCAACCGTAGCGGCCGAAGTAGAGCAGAATGGGCCTGGCCGTCAGCTTGGCCTGGGCTAGGCCGGTGTTGTAATCGACGAAGGGATAGCCTTCAGGCGGCTCCGCCCAGGCCGGGGTGCAGACGGACCCGCTTGCCAGGACAAGGCCGAAGACGAGAGTGCGAAGGTGAGATCGAAGGCGCATACCGATGGATTCAAGACCATACTTGGCGCGGCGTCAATTTTAGAAGCGGATCGCGTTGGACCATCTCGCGGATCTCGAAGCCGTTCTGGCTGGTGTCGCGGACGAGCGGGAAGGGCAGCGGCGCACCGCGTGGGCCGATGATGCATTTGACGATGGGGCTGGTGCCGTTCTTGCCGCGCTTGAGCACGATGGCGGTATCGCCGTTGGCGATTTTGACGAAGGCGCCGGGCGGATAGATGCCCATTTCCTTGATGAACAGACCGGCGAGTTCGGCGTCGATCTCGGCGCCGCGCTGCATAAAGACCTCGCGCAGCGCATCTTTGGCCAAGATGGCCTGCCGATAGCGGCGCGTGGTGACCATGGCGCTGTAGGTGTCGGCCAGGCTGACGATCCGGGCGGAGAGCGGGATGTCATCGCCCCGCTTGGCGCCGGGATAGCCGCTGCCATCCAGTTTTTCGTGGTGGTGCAATACGGCGGCGAACCACTCGTCGTTCTTGACGCCGAGTTCGCGCAGCAGATCGACCGACAAGATGGGGTGGCTGTGCAGGGTATCGCGCTGCTCTTCCCGCAGCGGCTCGACTTGGATATGCATGCGCTCCTGCAACTCGAGGATCGAGATATTGGCGGTCAGCGCGGCAGCCAGCATCGGCAAGCGGGCTTCGCGCGACATTTCTTTGCGCAACCCGATCAATTCGCACAACACGGCCACGTCGATCGGATGCACGACGGTGTAGCGGCGCTTCTGGTTGAGATGTAGGGCACCCAAGACGGCATCGGCGTCCAACGCGCATAAGGTTTGGATGTCGCGGGCAAATTGCAGGATTGTGGTGGGGAAATCCGGGTCCGGCTGCTTCGCGGTCACGCCTTGGAACAGTTTTTCCAAGTGCATCTCGATCATGGTCAGCTGGGTGAAGACCGAAGGCGCTTCCTTGGGGGCTTCCGCCTTGCGCGCGGTGCTGATCAAATCGTCGCTATAGAGCCCGCGTTCGATCAGGATGGCGAGTTGCCCTTGGCTGGCCAGCACCGTTCCCCTTTTGAGCAACAGATTATTGGCCTGGTCGTAGCAGTCGAAGGGAATGGGCTTGCCGACGACGATATCGCTTTGTTTGACGCGTTTCATAGCTCCAGAGCGTGTCCCACCTGCCGGGCCTGTTACTCGTCGCCCGACGGTTTTAGTTCGTTATGCCCATATAATCACCATATTGCACAATCTTGACAAGACGAGGATTCGACGGAGATGCCGGCACAGGCCATTATTGGGCTCGTTTCGATCAGCGATCGGGCCAGCCAGGGGGTTTATGAGGACAAGGGACTGCCGGCCCTGAAGGCATGGTTGACCGGCGCCTTACTCAACCCGGTCGGCTTCGTCGAGCGGCTGATCCCGGATGAGCAGGCGGTGATCGAGGATACCTTGAAGGACTTGGCCGATCGTCAGGGGTGCTGCCTGGTGCTCACCACCGGCGGCACCGGCCCGGCCCCGCGCGACGTGACGCCGGAGGCGACGCTGGCCGTGGCGGACAAGGTCTTGCCCGGCTTCGGCGAACAGATGCGCGCGGTCTCGCTGAAATACGTGCCGACGGCGATCCTGTCGCGCCAGGTCGGCGTCACCCGCGGCGCTTGCCTGATCCTGAATCTACCCGGCCAGCCCAAGGCGATCAAAGAGACGTTGGACGGCGTGTTCGCCGCCGTGCCCTATGGCGTCGATCTCATCGGCGGGCCGTATCTGGAAACGCGGGACGAGGTGGTCAAGGCCTTCCGGCCCAAGTCGGCGGTGAAACCGAGTTAATTGCTCGCCAGAAAGTCCAGCACGATCCCGGCGAACACCGCCGCGCCGAGCCAGTTGTTGTGCAGAAAGGCCTTGAAGCACTTGGCCGGCTGGCGATCGCGGATCAAGGTGTAGTGATAGCCTGCGATCCCGGCGGCAACCAGCAAGCCCAGGTAATAGAGTTTGCCCATATTGAGCTGGGAGCCGGCGATCGCCAATAGCAGCAGGCTGGTGCCATAGCTGGCCATGATCGCGATCACGTCGTAGCGGCCGAAGGTGATGGCCGAGGTCTTGATGCCGATCTTGCGGTCGTCCTCGCGGTCGACCAATGCGTATTCGGTGTCGTAGGCGATACTCCAGAACATATTGGCGATCAGCAGCAGCCAAGCCACCGGCGGCACGGTGCCGAGCTGCGCGGCGAAGGCCATCGGGATGCCGAAGCCGAAGGCGATGCCGAGATAGGCCTGGGGGATGGCGAAGAAGCGCTTGGTGAACGGATAGGTCGCGGCCAGCAGCGCGGCTACCACGGCCAGCTTGATCAGCAAGCCATTGTGTAAGGGCAGGATCAACAACAAGGCGAGCAGGGCGAGGCCGGCGGCCAAGGCCAGGGCCTCTTTCGGCTTTAGCCGGCCGGCGGCCAGGGGCCGATCCTTGGTCCGGGCGACATGGCCGTCGAAGTCGCGGTCGGCATAGTCGTTGACCACGCAGCCGGCGCTGCGCATCAAGACGATGCCCAAGGCGAAGATCCAAAAAACGACCGGGTCGGGGTGGCCGGCGGCGGACAGCCACAGGCCCCACAGCGTCGGCCAAGCCAAGAGCAGGATGCCGATCGGCTTGTCCAGCCGCATCAGTTTTTCGTAAACGCTCAGGCGCTCCGTCAGGCTCAGGGCAGGCATAACACCTCCGGCAGGAAGACTTCGGTCACCAGTATAGGCGAGCCGGCGAGTTCGAAGTGCGAACGGCGCGCCCACAAGGTGCGCGGCGCAGTCCCGCTGTGTGCGATGGCGGCACGGTACAGCCGATGGCGCGCATCCAGCCGCTGAAATTCCAGCGGCTGGCGTTGTACCAGGGGGTCGGCGAACAAGGCGGCGCCCAGCGGTTTATTGCCCAGTTTACCCAAACCTACCCAGGGGCCGCGCAAACCGGCCAAGGCAACCACGCTGTGGGCGTAGATCACCGGCCTGCCGGCGCACTGCAGCAAGACCTCGCGGACCAAAGCGAGGCGGCCGGGAGCGAGCCCGATCTCGCCGCACTCATCCCGCTGCGGCCGGGCGATCTCTTGTCTGAGCCGCCGCACGGCAAAGCCGTGGCACCGCTGTTGCAGCCGGCGGGTGAGCGAGCCGTGGTCGGCCAGCCAGTCGCGTAGAGGCCCGGCTTGCCAGAGGGGGGAATGCCAAGTGGAAGGAATGTTCATAGCCTGCCCGTCGAGGGCCGCATTATGCCAGCATGAAGGCGGCGCCACGCGGCAGCCAGCGACTCAGGTGGCGCTGCACGGTGTCGGGGTCGTGCTTGAGCAGCTCGTCGGCGGCGTCGCGCGCGGCCTCCAACAGTTCGACGTCGTTCTCCAGATCGGCAAAGCGCAACAGCGGCAGGCCGGACTGGCGGGCGCCGAGGAATTCGCCGGGCCCGCGCAGCTTCAGGTCCTCGCGGGCGATGGCGAAGCCGTCCTGGCTGTCGCGGATGATCTTGAGTCTTTGCTTGGCCAGGTCCGACAACGGTTCGCCATACAAGAGCAGACAGGTCGATTCGCGGCTGCCGCGGCCGACCCGGCCGCGCAGTTGGTGCAGTTGCGCCAGGCCCATGCGCTCGGCGTGGTCGATCACCATGAGCGAGGCGTTGGGTACGTCGACGCCGACCTCGATCACCGTGGTGGCGACCAAGAGATCGATCGCGCCGGCCTTGAACGCGGCCATCACTGCGGCCTTCTCGTCCGCCTTCATCCGGCCGTGGACCAGGCCGACCTTCAATTCCGGCAAGGCCGCCTGCATCTCCTCGTAGGTATCCAGTGCCGCCTTCAATTCCAGCTTCTGCGATTCCTCGACCAGCGGGCAGACCCAGTAGGCCTGGGCGCCGTCGGCGCAGTAGTGGCGCAGGCGCTCGACCACCTCGTCGCGCCGGTTCATGGTGATGAGCTTGGTGGCAACCGGCGTGCGGCCGGGCGGCAGCTCGTCGATGACCGAGACGTCGAGGTCGGCCAGGTAGCTCATGGCCAGGCTGCGCGGGATGGGCGTGGCCGACATCATGAGCAAATGCGGTTGCGTCGTCCGATGTTGCCCCTTTTCTCTCAAGGCCAGACGCTGGGCGACGCCGAAACGGTGCTGCTCGTCGACCACGGCCAAGGCCAAGGAATGGAAGTCGACGCCTTCCTGGAACAGGGCATGGGTGCCGACTACAACTTGGGCCGAGCCGTCGGCGATCTGCTCCAGCGTCGCGCGTTTGGTCTTGCCCTTGAGCGCAGCGGCGAGCCAGACCACCTTGAGCCCGAGCGGTGTGAGCCATTCACTGAACTTGAGGTAATGCTGCTCGGCCAGGATTTCGGTCGGCGCCATCACCGCCGCTTGCCGGCCGCTGCCGACCGCAGCCAGGCAGGCGACCGCGGCGACCAAGGTCTTGCCGCTGCCGACATCGCCCTGCAACAGGCGATTCATCGGGTGACGGCCGGTGAGGTCGTGCAGGATTTCCTGGATCGCGCGCTGCTGGGCACCGGTGGCAGAGAACGGCAAGCCGGCGAGATAGCGCTCGATCAGTTGCCGTTCGTCCTTCAGCGGCTGGGCCGCGAGCCGGTGCCGGGCCTGGGCGTAACGCTGGAGCGCGAGTTGCTGGGCGAGCAGTTCGTCGAACTTCAGCCGCTGCCAAGCCGGGTCGGTCTTGCTGTCCAATGTGGCCAAATTGGCCTCGGGCGGCGGTGAGTGCAGGCGACGCAAGGCCGGTTCGAACCCAGGCAGTTTGAGTCTCTTCAACAAGGCTGTTGGCAAGACTTCGCTCAGATCGGTCTTGATCAGGGCGGCGGCGATGGCCTTGCGGATGGCGGTCTGCGCCAGGCCGGCGACGGTGGGGTAGACCGGGGTGAGGGTTTCGGCGAGCGGCGTGTCCGGTTTCACCAGGCGGTAGCGCGGGTGCACCATCTCCAGGCCGTGAAACCCCTGGCGCGGCTCGCCGAACAGGCGGATGCGATTGCCCGGTTTCAGTTGGGCCTGTTGGCTGGGGTAGAAATGGAGCAGGCGGAAGAACAGGGTCGGCGCCAGGGCATCGTCTTCGTCGGCGCGCTCACGTACCTCGACCACGAGCTGCCGGCGCGGCCGGTACTGCACGTCGCACTGCGCCACTTCGCCCTCGACCAGGGCGGGCAGGCCGGGGCGCAGGTCGCGCAGCGGGGTGAGCCGGGTCTCGTCCTCGTAGCGCAGCGGCAGGTGCAGGATCAGCTCGGCCGCCGCAGCGTAGCCGAGCTTCTCGTGCACCTCCGCCGTCTTGGCCGGCATCGGCGATGCTTAGAGCACCATGACGCCGTCGGCCTCGACCAGGGCGCCGCGCGGCAATTCCTTGACGCCGACGGCGGCGCGGGCCGGGTAGGGCTCGCCGAAGTACTGGGCCATGATCTCGTTGACCTTGGCGAAGTGGCCAAGGTCGGTGAGGAAGACATTGAGTTTGACCACGTCGGCCAGGCTGCCGCCGGCGGCCTCGGCCACCGCCTTCAGGTTTTGAAAGACGCGATGGATCTGTGCTTCGATGCCGTCGACCATTTGCATGGTGGCCGGGTCGAGGCCGATCTGGCCCGAGAGGTAGACGGTATCGCCGGCCTTCACCGCCTGGGAATAGGTGCCGATGGCGGCGGGGGCGTGCTCGGTCTTGATGATGGTCTTGCTCATGCGAACTCCTGTTTGTTGTTCCTTGTGGGCGGGCGGTCAGGCCTGCCGGGTTTCATGGCCCTTGATGCGATAGATGCGCACCACTTCGGGCAGGCCGCGCAGGCTGCGCATCAGGCGCGATAAGTGCACGCGGTTTTGCACCTGCACGGTGAAATAGAGCGC
>JAJZTV010000259.1 GCA_021847385.1 Pseudomonadota bacterium
CAGACCTCGGGCAAGGAGTTGGTCTGGTGCGACAGCTCGGCGGCCTCATTGATGCGGCCCTCGTCCACCAGCTTCAGCCAGTTGGGGATGTAGTTGTGCACCGGGCACTTCCACTCGCAATAGGGGTTGCCGCAAGCTAGACAACGACCGGCCTGTTCCTTGGCCTGGTCGGCATCCATCTGCGCATAGATCTCCTTGAACTCGACCTTGCGCACCTCGGCCGGGGTTTTGGCGCCGTCGCGGCGCTGGATTTTCAGGAATTGAAAAACGTCAGACATGACTTAATCCTTCTTATTTCCGAGCGCAGTGGCGCAGCGCAACCGGAAGGCACACGTCGGTTGCCAGTTTTCGGTGGAGGCTAACGTGAGCATCGCGAACGATAAGCGAAGCGGCCGAAGTCAAAACGTCAGACATCGCATTAATCCTTAAGCAGGCTGTCGAGGGTGAGCGCCTTCGGCTTGACCAGCCAGAAGCGGTTCACCACGTCGTTGAAGTTTTCCAACATCCAACGGGCACGGGCACTCTCGGTATGCAGCAGGTGCTTCTCCAACCGGCCGCGCAAGTAGGCACGGTAATCGCCGGTGCATTCGTCGTTGATCCGGTTCAGGTCGACCAACTCGTTGTTGTAACGGTTGGGCAGCCGATCGTGCTCGTCGTAGACCAGGACGAAACCGCCGGTCATGCCGGCACCCAGGTTGAGGCCGGTATCGCCCAGCACCACGAGGGAGCCACCGGTCATGTATTCGCAGCAGTGATCGCCCACCCCTTCGACCACGGCATGGGCCCCGGAGTTGCGCACGCCGAAACGCTCGCCCGCCATGCCGGCCGCGAACAATTCACCGCCAGTGGCGCCATAGAGGCAGGTGTTGCCGACGATGGCCGCGCGGTGCGACTCGAAGGCCGAGCCCTTGGGTGGATAGACGACCAAGCGGCCGCCGGCCATACCCTTGCCGACGTAATCGTTGGCGTCGCCCTCGAGTTCGAGCGTGAGGCCCTTGTGGTTCCAAACGCCGAAGCTCTGGCCGGCCGAGCCGGTCAGCTTGAGGTGCAGGCAGTCTTCCGGCAGACCGTCGGCACCGTGGGCCTTGGCGATCTCGCCCGAGAGCCGGGCGCCGATCGAGCGGTTGACGTTGCGCACGCGGTATTCCAGCTTCTGCGGCCTTTTCGCCTGGATACCGGCGAGGGCGTCTTGCACCATCTGCTCGGCCAGCTCGCCCTTGTCGAACGAGGGGTTGGACTTTTCGATGCAGAAGCGCGGCTCGTCGGCCGGGATGGAACCTTGGCTCAGCAGCAGATCGAGCTTGAGCTTGTGCTGCTTGTCGCTCTCGCCGTCCAACAGGTCGAGCAGATCGGTGCGGCCGATCAGGTCCTCGAAGCGCTTGACGCCGAGCTTGGCCATCCACTCGCGGGTCTCGCGCGCGACGAAGCTGAAGTAGTTCACGATCATCTCGGGCAGGCCGATGAAGTGCTTCTTGCGCAGGGTCTCGTCCTGGGTGGCGACGCCGGTGGCGCAGTTGTTCAGGTGGCAGATGCGCAGGTACTTGCAGCCCAGCGCGACCATGGGGCCGGTGCCGAAGCCGAACGACTCGGCGCCGAGGATGGCGGCCTTGACCACGTCGAGGCCGGTCTTCAGGCCGCCGTCGGCCTGCACCCGCACCCGGCCTCTGAGGCCGTTGGCACGTAGCACCTGCTGGGCCTCGGACACACCGAGCTCGAACGGGGTGCCGGCGTATTTCACGCTGGTCAAGGGCGAGGCGCCGGTGCCGCCGTCGTAACCGGAGATGGTGATCAGGTCGGCATAGGCCTTGGCCACGCCGGCGGCGATGGTGCCGACGCCAGGCTCGGCCACCAGCTTGACCGAGACCAGGGCCTGCGGGTTGACCTGCTTCAGGTCGAAGATCAACTGGGCCAGGTCTTCGATCGAATAGATGTCGTGGTGCGGCGGCGGCGAGATCAGCGAGATGCCAGGCTTGGTGCAGCGCAGCCGGGCGATCAGCTCGGTCACCTTGCCGCCGGGCAGTTGGCCGCCCTCGCCCGGCTTGGCGCCCTGGGCCACCTTGATCTGCAAGACCTCGGCGTTGACCAGGTAGTGCGGGGTGACGCCGAAGCGGCCGGAGGCGACCTGCTTGATCTTCGACATCTTGAGCGTGCCGTAGCGCGCCGGGTCTTCGCCGCCCTCGCCGGAGTTGGACCGGCCGCCGATGCGGTTCATGCCTTCGGCCAAGGCCTCGTGCGCCTCGGGCGACAAGGCGCCGAGCGACATGCCGGCGGAGTCGAAGCGCTTCAAGATCGCCTCGACCGGCTCGACCTCGTCGATGGGCAAGGGCTGGGCCGCCTGCTTCAACTGCATCAGGTCGCGCAGCATGGCCACCGGGCGCTGGTTCACCAGCGCGGCGTATTCCTGATAGGCCTCGTAGGAACCGGTCTGCACCGCTTTTTGCAGGGTCTGCACCACGTCCGGGTTGTAGGCGTGGTACTCCTCGCCGTGCATGAACTTGAGCAGGCCACCGGCGGGGATCGTGCGCATTGGGTTGAACGCGG
>JAJZTV010000260.1 GCA_021847385.1 Pseudomonadota bacterium
GCCAGGCAGGCGTCGTCGAGGCGCTGCAGTAGAAGGCGCTCGAGAGGGGTTGCCTGTTCGAGGAAGTCGACGTCCCAGGCGATGTTCCGCAGGTCCTCGGTCGAGAAGTCCTCAAGGCAAACGGGAATAGGCAATGCCATGGCTGACTCCTCGAAGTTCGCAGCCTAGCGACCATCCCGCAAAGACGGTGTTTGCGCGCGATGAAGTCCGCGTTAAGGCCGGCATCTTCGTAGAGGTCAGTCGTCGCGACTGACCGCTTCGGCGATGTTGGCGGTGCCTAGTCGTCCGAGTGATGCCTCGGCGGGCTCCCTCTGTGCTCGCACCAAGATGGTCAACAATCCGATCATTGCGTTCCACTCTTGGCGCTTGTTGTCCTTTCGCAACCGCGATGATGTCCGAAAGGGAAACAATCCAAAAAATGTGTTTAAATGTACAAACTATCGGGTTTACCCGAACTTAATTGTCGCCGCTAAGAAAGACAGAATGACAAATTGACCGCGCTTGAGACTTGCTGCCATCCAAGCGCGCGGCAATACCCTCGCCTCAACGCAACCCCAACAAGAAGACCAAGACCGCGGCCCTGCTAGCAGAGCCGCGCGGCGGTCTGCGTCCGCCTTCAAGGCACTTCACACATACATACACATGTCGAATAAATCGCTCACCACGGCGCAGCGCCTGGGACTCGCTTTTGGCAGCCTGGTCGTCCTCATCGTTGTGCTTGGCCTCACCAATCTGTGGCAACTGCACAAGCTCAAGGCGGGTACGGATCTGGCCACACGGCAGGCCTGGCCGGCTGCCCACTTGGTATCGGAACTACGTCTAAGCGTGGATCTCATCGCATCCGACAGCCGCGACTTGCTGCTCGACAAGGATCCCACGGTAGATGCTGCCCTTCGCCAAAACATAGAGGCCGAACTCAAGAGGAACGACGTCTTGTTCCAGCGGTACTCAGACATGGTCAAGAACCCGAAGGCGCGCGATCTCTTGCCGACTCTGGAGGCTGGTCGAGGCCGCTTCGTTCAGAGCATTGCAACGCTGGTGGCGATGCAGGAAGGGGGCCAGGACGCATCGACTTTCTTTCAAGACCAGACCAAACCGGTCGAGAGCGCGTTCAGGAAGGACCTTGCAAGCGCCGGCCAGATTGCGCAGGATCGATTCGGGCAGGTCGCCGACGCTGCGGCCAAGATCTACGATGACGCCATCTTTGTCGCGCTGGTGCTCGGAGCCATCGCGGTGCTGGCCGCGGTGTTGATGGGCTTGCTGATCACTCGTTCGATCGTGAAGGTGCTCGGCGCCGAACCGGCAGAGCTGTCAGATGTTGCGCACGCAGTTGCGCGAGGCAATCTCGCTACGACCGTGCGCGTCAAGCCCGGCGACAGGCACAGCGTGATGTCGGCGATGCATGGCATGGTCGGCAAGCTCAACGAGACCATGGCCTCGATCCAGGCGACCGCGCAGAACATGGCCGCAGCATCCGCGCAGGTTTCGGCGACCTCGCAGACCCTGGCTCAGGGCGCCTCCGAGCAGGCCGCCTCGGTCGAGGAGACGTCAGCCACGCTGGAACAGTCGGCCGCATCCGTGAAGCAGAACGCCGACAACGCCAAGCTGACCGCCGGCATGGCGCGCCAAGCGGCGCAGCAGGCTCACGACGGCGGCGACGCGGTGCAGCGCACCGTGACCGACATGCAGGCCATCGCCGAGCGCATCTCGATCATCGACGACATCGCCTACCAGACCAACATGCTTGCACTGAACGCGGCCATCGAGGCCGCGCGCGCCGGCGAGCACGGAAAGGGTTTCGCGGTGGTGGCCGCGGAGGTGCGCAAGCTGGCCGAGCGCAGCCAGGTCGCCGCCAAGGAGATTGGAGAACTCGCTGGCGGCTCGGTCAAGCAGGCGATCGCCGCCGGCGACCTGCTCGGCGAGATGGTCCCGGCGATCACCAAGACCAGCGATCTGGTCGAGGAGATCAACGCCGCCAGCACCGAGCAGTCGACCGGCATCGAACAGATCAACCAGGCAATCGCGCAGGTCAATGCGGCAACCCAGCAAAATGCCTCGGCCTCCGAGGAGTTGGCTGCTACAGCCGAAGAGATGAGCGGCCATGCCACGGAGTTGCAGCGCCTGGTCGAACAGTTTGAGCTTGCTGGCGCGACCCGTCCGGCCCGAGGTGCTTCCGCCGCTGCGCACTCGCGTGTGCCGACCCCGAAGCCGGCCGTTGCGGCAGGCCAGCCTGAGTTCGTCGCATTCTGAGGTGCCTATGATGAACCTACCCGTATTGCGACAACCCTCGAGTCCTGCCGGACAGTATCTGAGTTTCGCGCTGCAGGGCCAGACCTACGCCGTCGACCTGCTGGGCGTGCGTGAGATCATTGGCTATGTGAAGCCGACCAAGGTGCCGATGATGCCCAGCTCTGGCGCACGGTGCCGCGCGTCCACGCGTGCCCCAGATCGGTCACGAGCCCCTCTGCGTTGAGACGAGCGGCGATTGCGGCCTCACTCATG
>JAJZTV010000031.1:0-572 GCA_021847385.1 Pseudomonadota bacterium
CCGCACCCAGGAACGTTCGGCACCGAGGTAATAAGACATCGGCATGGTCCCGACGCTATAGCCATTGAAAACCGCCGAAGTCGTGCGCTCCTGCCAATCGGCACTGAGCGCACGCGCACCGAGCGTGGCATAGTGCCCTGGGCTCGCCACCAGGGAATTGAACCGGTTGGATGCGCCGAACACGCTGGGGTCGGACAGGAAGCCTTGGAACAGCTCCGAGTTCTTGTTGTAGGTGCCGCTGAAACGGTCGGCCAGAAACAGATGGCTGCCGGCCCAATACGGCGTGTAGGCATTGTGGGCATAGGCCTGCGCCCATTCCTCCAGGCCGAATTGCGCCAACGCGGCGCCGACGTTGGCATTGCCCTTCTGGTCGTTGAGCAACTGGTTCAGCGATTTCAGATAGGGCATCAACTCCGACGCCCGCTGCGCCTCGGCCACCGCCTCGCCCAATTCCATCCGATCCGCCGCAACCAGGCTCAGCATCATATGCGGCAAGGGGTCCTTGGCATCCAACTCGGCCGCGCGTTGGAACATCTCCACCGCACGCTGGCGGTTGCCCAATTGGTAGTAGG
>JAJZTV010000031.1:582-13198 GCA_021847385.1 Pseudomonadota bacterium
CCGGCATACATCGCCGCCCGGGCAAAACGCGGCTCCAGCACACCGGCCTTCAGCAAGGCCTCCAGCGCAGCATCGGGCTGGCCTTGCTTCAAGCGCAGAATGCCAAGGCCGGTCAGCGCAACATAGTCGTCCGGCTGTTGCGCCAAGGCCTCGGCGAAATTCTTATCCGCCTCGGCGAATTCGTCGGCAAAGGTTTCCAGCGTGGCGAGTTCGCCGCGGTAGCCCGGACCCTGCGAGTTCAATTCGATCGCACGACCCAAGGCACGGCGGCCGGCCTTGACCGCCTCGCGCTCGGCCTCGACCCGGCCGACACCGAACCAGCCCTCGGCATGGCCGGCCTGCGCGGCAATCGCGGCGCGGAAGGCCGCCAGCGCGCCCGGCGCATCGCCATCCACCCGGGCCAGATCGCCTTGCGCGAGCAGCAACTCGACATCGTCCGGCTGCTTGGCCAGCGCCGATTGCAAGCGGCGATGCGCCGCTTCGGCTTGATCGTCGATCAGATAGGCCCGAACCAGCAGGGCCGCCGCGCGCGGATCGTCGGCACGCGGTTCGAGCAAGGAGATCGCTGCGCGTGCACGGCCGAGGAACAGCTGCAAATCGGCAAGCAGCAAGGCGGTATCGACGCTCGCCACGGGCTTGCCTTCGAGCGCGGTCAAGGCGTCGGCATAGCGACCGTCTTCGATTGCCGCCACCGTCGACTCCAGCGCAGCCGGCACTTGGCGCAGCCAGCGCCGTGGCTGCGGTCGATAGGCCGTGACCCACTGCACCCGCTCGCGGGCATTGGTCAGCAACAGCTTGGTCGGCGCCTTGCCCGGTTCGGCCCGCGCCTGTTCGTTCGGCCGCACCGACAGGCGGCCCTGGTCGTTGTAGAACTCCACCTCGCCGGACAGCACGGTCAGGGTCGACACGCCCGCCTTGTCTACCACCAATTCCCAATCGGTACCGCGAATGGCGGCCGTCGCCGACGGCGTCTGAATGGTCACCACCGGATCGCGCGAGACGCTGACCGCCTTGCGCTTGGATTGCGTCCAGGCCCGGCCCTGGGTCATCTCCAACTTGGTCGGGGTGCCGGCCAGCGACACCTCCTTGATCTGCAACATGCTGTTCTGGTTCAGGCGCAATTGGGTCTGATCCTGCAACAGCAAGGCCATCTGGCTCACATCGCCGGTACGCACGAAGGCGCCGGCGTTCAATTTTTGTTTGATGGTCGCGGCCCGCCAGTCCTCGCGCGTACTGGCCCGCGTTTCGCCCTTACCGATCACGGAAACGATCTCGGCATCGTAGGCTTGCGCTAGCGGAGACGAGATCAGCAAGGCACCGCACAGCAAGGCGGCGAGCGGCTTCATGCGGAATTGCGACTGATCGACTGGCATAAGCCTCCCCTTATTGGACTGCAAACCCTTGCGCCGTGCTGTCGGCATAGCGGATATAGAACATTGCGCCATCCTGCCACCACAGATCGTTGGCATGCGCCGTGGGCAGGCCGATCAGCGGATATTGCGGCAGCAAGGTGACCGGGCTGCCGTTTAACATCAGCAGGGCCGTGCCGTTGCCGCTGGCGGTGGTCGAGCTGGTCGGCGCCAAGGCCTTGATCGTGGTATCGACCGTGGTGATGTCGGCGAAGACCGGATACATGATCTGCGTAGCGCCGGTGCTGTCGCGGAAGGCGACAAAACCGCTGCTGTCCGTCACGAAGGCCGGCGCACCGGTCTGGCCGCCGGAGGTCGACTGACTCGCCGGCGCGGCCAGATAGCTCGCACCGCCCAGGTTCAGTTGCAGCGCACCGTTGCTGCGCAGACGGATGGTCGCGTTCGGGTCCGAGGCCTTGAGCACCTGGTTGAGGTCCTCGAAATAACCGAGCGCGCTGCCCAGCGTCAGCTGGATGCCGCGGCTGGCCAGCGAGAACGCGCCGCTCGCGGTGTTGGCCACGTTGCTCGCGCTGAACCGGTTGCCGCGCACACTGGCCGTGGTGCCACTTACCTGCACGGTCGGCACGCCGACCGGGATGAAACGGTAGGTCTTGCCGCCGGCGGTATAGGTCACCACGCCGTTGGTCTTGTCGTAGCTGATCTGGCTGCTGCTTACGCCGAACTGGCTGTTCAACGCCTCCTGGATCACCGTCAGCAGCGAAGCGGTGTTGTTCAAGCGCGCCAGGTTGCCGTCGAGCTTGGGCACCGTGCTGTCGGTGGTCACCTGGGCCAGGGTCAGCGGATCGCCCGGGATGCCCTTGTCGCCATTGAGCGAACCGATGCGCAATTGCTTCAGCGCGCCGGCGTTGTTGATCTCCGCCGTCTCGCCGCCGTAGACGCTGGTAGTGGCGGCAAAGCGCCCTCCGCCAGCGCCAGCCACGCCGGTGAATTGCAAAGTCACGACACCGTTCGTGATGGAGACCGAAGACTGCGTCGGGATGCTGTTGATGGTGAAATTACCCGAGGGCGTAGTGGTAGTCACAATCGCCGGGGTCGAAATACGACCTACCGCCACGACGTTGTTGCCGGTCGTGGAATTGATGGTCATGGTGCCGTCCATGACCTGGGGTACGTTGGTGCCCCCCACCGGCGTGAAGGTCAGGTTTGCACCGCCTTGTTCGGTAGTCAGGGTCAAGGCGCCGTTATTGGTACTCAAAGGCGTCCCGGCCGTGGTCTGGATGATCGCCCCCGCCGGCGGGTTGGCCTTCAGCGCTACCAGCGTAGTCGAATTCAGCAAGACCTTGCCGTCGGCATCGATCTCGGCGCCGCCCGGCACCGTGTCGAACATCTCTTTCAAATCGGTGACCTTGGTGATTTTGCTCGTGGCCACCACAAACTGGCCCTTGCGGCTACCCACGGTGACGGTAGCGGCCACGCTGGTGTTGTAGGTGCTGGCCGAACGTACCCGCACGCGCAACTCAGCGCCATTCACTACGGTACCCGCCGCGCGGGTGAAGGCACCTTCGTTCAGTGAATATTCGCCACCGACAATGCTGATCGGCTCCGCCTTCGATAGGCCGGTAATCGTCACGTCTTCGGAGATGACGTCCTTGTTTAGCGGCGCATCGGAGACCGGCGGGATGACGATATCGAACGTTATCGTCGCGTCATAACGATAAATTCCGCCAGCGGTGGCTATAAGCAGCTTGCCCGCGGTGTCGTTGGCCACGGCCAGGGCGGTGACCTGGCCGGAGGTGGTGCCGTCGGAAATCTTGCTCCAGGTCGCGCCGCTATCGGTGCTCTGGTAGACATCGCCGACGCCGGTGCCGACATAGACCGTACCGGCCTTGCTCGGATGGGCCAGCACCGCGGTCGGCGCAACCGCCAAGCCGGTCACCGCGGCCCAGGTCGCGCCGTTGTCGGTCGATTGGTACAGGCCCGAAGCCAAGGCATAGAGCGCACCGCTACCGGCCGACAGCTTGCCGACCTTGCTACCGGCCAGGCCCGAGGCAGCCCAGGTCACGCCGCCGTCGCTGCTGCGGTAGATGCCGCCCTCGGTCGCGGCGATCAAGGCGCCGCCGACGGCGGCGACATCGTTGACCGCACAGACCAGCGGGAAGCCCTGTACGCTGCAAGTCGGCAGACCGGTCACCACCTTGTTCCAGCTGGCGCCGCCGTCCTTGCTCAGATAGGTACCCGCCTTGTTGCCGGCGACGATGTTGCCGGTGCCGGCATCGGCCGCGAAGGAGAAGATCGGGATGGCGTCGGTGTTGCCGAACAAGGTGTCGATCATGCCGCTGTTCTTGACGGCCCAGCTGGCGCCGCTGGCGCCGCCAAAGGCCGCGCCCCGCTTTTCGGTGCCGACCCAGACGCCGCCGTTGAAATAGGCCAGGGCGGTATAGGGCGCATCGGCCGGGCCGGCGCCGCTCTGCCAGGTCGCGCCATTGTCGCTGCTGACATAGAAACTACCGGCGTCGGCGCCGAATAGCTGGCTGCCCGAGCCGGTGACCAGCCAGGCCGGCTTGCTGCTGGAAACGCTGGTCCATCCGGCGGACGCCGGGGCTATCGCAGCCAAGCACAAGAAGATCGACAAGACGACGCGAACCAACATGCCTTCCCCCTTAAGCAAACCCTACCAGCCGAGATGACGGCTTTAACTATCGCTGAATATTAAAGATACGCCATTTATCGCTATTCGTATGGCAATCAATTCGACAAATCGAAAGGATTTCGAAGGCAATGCAAGCACTCGACGAAGCAAGCCACGGGAAAAGCGGCGCGGCCAGCCGGCGCTTAGACCCAGCCCCAAGCGCCACCTGGCTGGCAGGACTATGAGGCGGCCGATTACGCCACCGCCTCCTTCAATTGCTCCAGGATCGCAGGGTTTTCCAGCGTGCTTACGTCCTGGGTGATCGCCTCGCCCTTGGCGATCGCGCGCAGCAAGCGGCGCATGATCTTGCCCGAACGGGTCTTGGGCAGGTTGTCGCCGAAGCGGATCTCGTCCGGCTTGGCGATGGGGCCGATCTCCTTGCCCACCCATTCGCGCAACTCGGCCACGATCTTTTTCGCCTCGTCGCCGGTCGGTCGGGCGCGCTTCAGCACGACGAAGGCGACCACCGCCTCGCCCTTGATCTCGTGCGGCTTGCCGACCACGGCGGCCTCGGCCACCAGCGGGTTGGCGACCAGGGCCGATTCGATCTCCATGGTGCCCAGGCGATGGCCGGACACGTTGAGCACGTCGTCGATCCGGCCCATGATCCAGAAATAGCCGTCGTCGTCGCGGCGCGAGGAGTCGCCGGCCAGATAGACCTTGCCGCCCAGCTCCTCGGGAAAATAGGTCTTCTTGAACCGTTCCGGGTCGCCCCACAGCGTGCGCAGTTGCGACGGGAACGGTCGCCGGATCACCAGATAACCGCCGCTGCCCTGCGGCACCGGATGACCGTGTTCGTCGACGATCTCGGCCATGATACCGGGCAGGGGCAGGGTGCAGGTGCCGGGCTTGATCGGGGTGGCGCCGGGCAGCGGCGAGATCATGTTGGCGCCGGTCTCGGTCTGCCACCAGGTGTCGACGATGGGGCAGCGGCCCTGGCCGACGGTCTCGTAGTACCACATCCAGGCCTCGGGGTTGATCGGCTCGCCCACGGTGCCCAAGAGGCGCAGGCTGGACAGGTCGTGCTGCTTGGGCAGGTCGCCGCCCAGCTTGATCAGCGAGCGGATCGCGGTCGGCGCGGTGTAGAAGGTGGTGACCTTGTGCTTGGCGATCATCTGCCAGAACCGGCCGGCGTCCGGGTAGGTCGGCACGCCCTCGAAGATCACCTCGGTCATGCCCAGCGCGAGCGGGCCGTAGGCGACGTAGGTGTGGCCGGTGATCCAGCCGACGTCGGCGGTGCACCAGTAGACGTCGGTGTCCGGCTTGGCATCGAACACCCACTGCATGGACAGGATGGCGCCGAGCAGGTAGCCGCCGGTGGCGTGCTGGACGCCCTTGGGCTTGCCGGTGGAGCCGGAGGTATAGAGGATGAACAGCGGGTCCTCGGCATTCATCGGCGTGGCCGCACAGGTGTCGGCCTGGCCCTGAACCAGGTCGTGCCACCAGAGGTCGCGGCCCTCGGTCCAGCCGACCTGGCCGCCGGAACGCTTGTACACCACGACCTTTTCCACATTGGCGACGTCACCCATGCCGAGGGCCTCGTCGACCGCGACCTTGAGCGGCACGCCCTTGCCGCCGCGCAGGGATTCATCGGCGGTGACCACGACCTTGGCCCGGGCATCCTGGATGCGCTCATGCAGGCTCTTGGCCGAGAAGCCGCCGAACACTACGGAATGGATGGCGCCGATGCGGGCGCAGGCCTGCATGGCGACCACGGCCTCGACGCTCATCGGCATGTAGACGATGACCCGGTCGCCCTTCTGCACGCCCAAGCTCTTCAGACCGTTGGCGAACTGGCAGACCCGGTGGTACAGCGCTTGGTAAGTGACCTTGGTTACGCTGCCGTCGTCGGCCTCGAAGATCAGCGCGGTCTTGTCGGCGCGGGCCGGCAGATGGCGGTCCAGGCAATTGTAGGAGACGTTGAGTTCGCCGTCGTAGAACCACTTGTAGAAGGGCGCCCCGCTCTCGTCCAGTACCTTGCTGAAGGGCTTGCTCCAGGCGATGTGCGTGCGCGCCAGTTCCGCCCAGAACCCCTCATAGTCAGCCGCGGCCTTGGCCGCCAAGGCTTGGTAGGCCGCCATGCCGGACACATTGGCCTGCGCCGTGAAGGCGGCGGACGGCGCAAAGACACGGGTTTCGGTCAGGACAGATTCGATGTTGCTCATGCGTGCTCCTCGCAGGTTCCAGATTTGGGGTGCCTAAGCCACCCAGGCGGGTGAATAATGCAGTCTATACACCCTTTATCGAGCCGCCATTATTTTATGCCTCCGCCTTCGCCGCAAGAATCGATTACGCTCGCCGCAGGATATAGCCGCTATCTGCAGGGCCGCCTGAGCGCCCGACCCGAGCTGCAAGCCAAGCTGGAAGCCGCACTGGAGCATCCCTTCAGCCGGGCCGAAATGATGGCGCGGCTGGCCGAACAGCCCTGGACCGACGAAGCCGGCCTCAAACAGGCCTTGCGTCAATTGCGCCAGGAGGTCATGGCCAGGGTGATCGTGCGCGACCTGTCCGGCCGGGCCGACCTGACCGAAGTGACCCGCAGCCTGACGGAACTGGCAGAAGTGACCGTGCAGCAAGCCACGGCCTGGCTGCATGCCGATCTGGTCACGATCCACGGCGAACCGCTCGACGACCAGGGCCGGTCGCAGCGCTTGATCGTGGTCGGCATGGGCAAACTGGGCGGCGGCGAACTGAATGCCTCGTCCGACATCGACCTGATTTTCGCCTTTCCCGAAGACGGCGAGACCGGCGGCGAACGCAAGCTGTCCAATTTCGAGTTCTTCACCCGCCTGGGCAAGCGCCTGATCAATGCCATCGGCGAACTGACCGCCGACGGCTTCGTCTTCCGCGTCGATATGCGGCTACGGCCTTATGGCGACGGCGGCCCGCTGGTCTCCAGCTTCGCCGCGCTGGAAGACTATTTCTATACCCAGGCCCGGGAATGGGAACGCTATGCCTGGATCAAGGGCCGCGCGCTTACCGGCGAGCGCATCGACGAACTGGAGGCGCTGCGCCAGCCCTTCGTCTTCCGCAAATACCTCGACTATGGCGCGCTGGCCGCGATGCGCGAGCTGCACGCGCAGATCCGGCGCGAGGTGGCGCGGCGCGACATGGCCGACAACATCAAGCTCGGCCCCGGCGGCATTCGCGAGGTGGAATTCATCGCCCAAGTCTTTCAACTGATCCGCGGCGGCCGCCTGCCTTCGCTACAACAGCGCCCGACCCGCAGCACCTTGCACCAACTCGCCGCCTTCGACCTGTTGCCCGAAACCATCACCCAGGCGCTGGAACAGGCCTATGTCTTCCTGCGCAATCTGGAGCACCGTCTGCAGTACCTGGACGATGCCCAAACCCAAACCCTGCCGAGCGCCGAGGCCGACCGCAATGCCGTGGCGCAGGCGATGGGTTTCGACGACTTCGCCGCCTTCCTGGCCCGGCTCGATCCGCTGCGGCGCAAGGTCAGCGGCCAATTCGAGCAGGTCTTCGGCGCACCGCAGGAAGACCAGTCCACCCATCCGCTGATCGGCCTGTTCGAATGGCCGGAGGAGACCGCGCTCGGCAAATTGACCGCACTCGGTTACCGCGAGCCCAAGGCCGCGTACGATCGACTGCTCGCCTTCAAGCATGGCCAGCGCTATTCGCATCTGCCCGCCGCCAGCAAGACCATGCTCGACGGGCTGCTACCGCCGCTGATCGAGGTGGCCGGCCGCTTCGCCAATGCCGAGGCGACCTTGAGCCGCATCCTCGCCTTGCTCGACGCGATTGGCGGCCGCGCCCCCTATCTCGCCCTGCTGCGCGAATATCCGCAAAGCCTGAACCAAGTCGCCAAGATGCTGAGCGCCAGCCCTTGGGCGGCGCACTACCTCAATCGCCAGCCGCATCTGCTGGATGAACTGCTCGATGCCCGCGCGCTGCTGGCGGCACCCGGCTGGGCGCAAAAGCAGGCCGAGCTGCACCAGCGCTTGGGCCAATTCCAGGCCGACGTGGAACGGCAAATGGACGAGTTGCGCCACTTCAAGCAGTCCGAGGTCTTTCACCTGCTGGCCCAAGACCTGGCCGGCCTATGGACAATCGAAAAGCTCTCCGACCAATTGTCGGCCCTGGCCGACTTGATCCTGGCCGAGACCCTGGATTTAGTCTGGCTGGGCCTGCCCGGCAAACATCGCGACACCCTGGCCTTCGCCGTGATCGCCTACGGCAAACTGGGCGGCAAGGAGATGGGCTATGCCTCCGACCTCGACCTGGTTTTTCTCTATGACGACCCGCACCCGGATGCCCAAGATGTCTATGCCCGCTTGGCCAAGCGCTTGAATACCTGGCTATCGACCTTGACCGCGGCCGGCAACCTGTACGAGACCGACCTGCGCCTGCGGCCAGACGGCGCCTCGGGCCTCTTGGTCAGCTCGACCGAGGCGTTCGAGGGCTATCAAAGAACTCACGCCTGGACCTGGGAGCACCAAGCCCTGACCCGCGCCCGCTTCGTCTGCGGTAATGCCGAGGTCGGCAAGCAATTCGAAACGATCCGCCAGAGCGTGCTGTGCCAGGCACGCGAGCGCGACAAATTGAAAACGGAAGTGCTGGCGATGCGACAAAAGATGCGCGACGGCCACCCCAACCCGAGCGGCCTGTTCGACTTGAAGCACGACACCGGCGGCCTGGTCGACCTGGAATTCGCCGTGCAGTACCTGGTCCTGGCCGAGGCCGCGGCGCACCCGGAGATGACGGCGAATATCGGCAATATCGCACTGTTGAAGCGCGCCAGCGAACTCGGCTTGGTGCCGAGCGAGATCGCGCTACCGGCGGCCGATGCCTATCGCGAACTGCGCCGCTTGCAGCACGCGGTCAAGCTGCAGGATGAAGACTATGCCCGGGTCGCGCCGGAATCGGCGAGCGCAAGCGCGGAGGCGGTCAAACGGCTCTGGCAGGCGGTGTTTTAGGCGCCGAACGGATCCTCGCCGAAGCGCCGCTGGATGTCTTCCACCTCGGACCGATTGCCGATCAGCGCCTCGACGCAATCGGGGTCGAGCTTGGCCCCGCTCAATTGCCGCAGCAAGGCGAAGGCCTTGTCGTTGCTCCAGGCCTCTTTATAGGGCCGGCGGCTGGTCAAGGCATCGAACACATCGGCCACTGCGACGATGCGCGCCTCGATCGGTATCTCCCCGCCCTTGCGGCCATAGGGGTAGCCGCTGCCATCGTAGGCCTCGTGGTGCAACTCCGCGATATTGCGCAGCACATCGATATGCGGCTGCTGAGCCAGATCGAAATTGCCCAGCATCACGTCGATCAATTCCCGGCCTTTGCTGGCATGCCGCTTCATCTCCTCATACTCGGCCTCGGTCAACTTGCCGGCCTTGAGCAAGATGTTGTCCGGTATGCCGATCTTGCCGACATCGTGCAGCGGCGAGAAGACGAAGATGTGCTCGATGGCTTCGTCGTCCAGACCACAGTGTCCGGGCAAACTGCGGGCAATCAGTCGCGCATAACGCGACATGCGGTCGAGATGCGAACCGGTCTCCGAGTCGCGCGCATGCATCATGTCGCGTGCCGTCTTCACCGAGGCCAGCAGGGTGCGCAGGGCGCTCAGGTCGTGGATGATGGTGAGCGAGATCAGGTGGCCAAAGGGGTCGATCTGGTGCAACACCTCTTCGCTGAACACGTTCTGCTCGAAGGAATTAAAGAAAACGAAGCCGAAGAACTCGCCCCGGCTATACATCGGCATGGTGTAGCTGGCGCGGTAACCCGCGCCGCCGATCTTCCGGGTATGGGGCTGGCGGCCGGTTTGAAAGATCGCCAGATCGTTCACCACCCGCGGCCGCCGGGCTTCGATGATCTCCAACAGCGAGGCCGACTCCGCCAACCTGGCTTGGTAGCGCGCCAAAGGCGTCTCGGGGCCGCTGCTGAGAAAGGTCCGCAACAGATCGGTCTGCGGGTCGTGAATCGCGCAAGCGATGCGGTCGAGGAAGGGGAAGCGCTCCTTCAAGACCGCATGGACGCTATCCAGCTTGGCTGCCAAATCGGCATTCGAATCCAGCCTATCCAACACATCTTCATGATCGAACATGCCCGGCATCGCAATCGCCCGGCACAGCGCCGGCCTTGATGAACATGAGCAGCAATGTGGCGAAAAGCCGCCGGCCTGTCAAACCACCTCGGACGCATAATCCAGGCCCCGCCTCAGCGGCTGATCTGGTGATAGGCGGCGTCGGCCAATCTGCCCATCTCGGCCTTGTCGATGGCGCCGGACAAGGCATAGCCCAAGTCGCGGTCGACCCAATAAAAGACCTCGACGCCATCCTCGCGTACGTGGCGAAAACCGGTGTCCACCCGCCCCGCACCGTCGCGCCGGACGTAAAGCGTCACCCGCCGCGCCTGGCGGTCTTGATACATGAATTGCGCCACCGGCCCGGCCTGGCCGGACAGTAGGCGACCGCCCAGCAATTCGAAACCCAGGGCCTGGAAATCGGGGGCATGCAGCTCATGGCCGAGGCGCTTGGATAGCCAACCGACCAAATGCTCGGCGTGCTGCGCATCGACCTCGACCGGGTGCCGCTGCTCCGGGCTGAACACCACGTGGGCGAGCGCCGCATCGTGCGGCAGCGCGGCATACTCCATGGCGACAGGCCGGCTTTGCACGCCGATGCCATAGCCGAGCAGCCCGGTGGCGGCCAAGGCCATGACCGCTGCCGCGGCGCGCCATAACGGCCGCGAACCACGGCGACGGACATTCGCCGTCCGCACCATGCCGAGCGGCAAGGGTTCGTTCAACACGCTGTCGAAGGCCTCGTGCAGGCCGCGGTTTTGCGCCTGCCAGGCGCGCACCCGCGCTTCATCCTCCGGATGCGCAGCCAGCCAAGCCTCGACCTCGAGCCGCCGCTCGGCCGGCAACTGGCCATCGGCATAGCCATGCAGATCGTCTTCCGTGATCCCGCTCACTTCACCACCTGCAACTTCACGACCGCCCGCCCTTCCATGATCTCGCGCAGGCGTTCGCGCGCCCGCGACAACCGTGACATCACGGTGCCGATCGGCAGGCCCAATACCCTCGCCGCCTCGGCATAACTGAATTGTTCCAAACCCACCAGCAGGATCACCGCGCGCTGTTCGCTCGGCAATTGCGCCAACGCGGCATGGATGTCGCGCACGGCCAAGGCATCGCTTTGACCGCCGCGCACCGGCACGTCGGCCGCCTCGTCCAGTTCGCAGTGCGCCGGGCCGCTGGCCCGGATCTGATTGACGAACAGATTGTGCATCAAGGTGAACAGCCAGGCACGCAGGTCACTGCCCGGCCGCCACAGATCGAGCTTCACCAGTGCCCGCTCCAGGGTGTCCTGCACCAGGTCGTCGGCGCGCACGGCATCCCCGGCCAGCGCCCGGGCATAGCGGCGCAGGCGGGGGATGTGCTGGATCAGCTCGGTTTGCTTGCTCACTCAGGGTTTTGCGGTATGCCAGACATTGTTCACGCCATCGCCGGTCATATCGCCCGGTTTCTGGTCCTTGAACCAAAGATACAGCGGTTTGCCCTTGTAGGCCCACTGCCGGTCGTTGTCGTCGCGGACGATGACCTTGTAGTCGCCGACCGCCTTATCGAACGCCCCGGCCTTCAACGGCGGCCACTTCGCTGCGCAGTCGCCGTTGCAGACGCTCTTGCCGGCGCCGGCCGGGTCTTTGTCGAATACATACAAGGTCATACCGGCCACGTTGGTCAGCACGCCGCCAGCCTCGCGGGCCGGCGCGCTGTTGTCGGCCAAGGCACTGCCGGCCAATAGGGTCAGGCCGAGCCCGGCCGCCAGGATGGAATGAGTCAATCGCATAAAACCTCCGATGGGTGAACGGTTGAATTGCTTGCAAGTCGGCTTGCATGGAGCAAACAAGCGCCACCCCCGATTTATTCCATACCGTGCATTCGACCCATTCGGCCCCGGCGGCGAATACGGTAAAATGCCTCTTTTCGCCGCATTTCTAGGAGTTTTGCATCATGTCCATGGCCGACCGCGACGGTTTCATTTGGTACGACGGCAAGCTGGTGCCCTGGCGCGAAGCCACCACCCACGTGCTGACCCACACCCTGCATTACGGCATGGGCGTGTTCGAGGGCGTGCGTGCGTACAAGACCGATAAGGGCCCGGCCATCTTCCGGCTGCAGGACCACACCGACCGGCTGTTCCGCTCGGCCCACATCCTGGGCATGAAGATGCCGTTCGACAAAGAGACCTTGAACGCGGCGCAGAAGGAAGTGGTGCGGGTGAACAAGCTGGAGTCCGGCTACCTGCGGCCGATGGCCTTCTACGGTGCCGAGGCCATGGGCATCTCGGCCAAGACCCTGTCCACCCACGTGATCGTCGCGGCCTGGCCCTGGGGCGCCTATCTCGGCCAGGAGGCGCTGGACAAGGGCATCCGGGTCAAGACCTCGTCCTATTCCCGGCATCACGTCAACATCACCATGTGCAAGGCCAAGGCCAACGGCAACTACATGAACTCGATCCTGGCCCACCGCGAGGCCGAGCACGACGGCTACGACGAGGCCCTGCTGCTCGACGTCGACGGCTTCGTCGCCGAG
>JAJZTV010000032.1:0-11075 GCA_021847385.1 Pseudomonadota bacterium
AGTATCTCTAGCTTGTTGGCCCCGGCGAGCTTGGTTCGGGCATCAATACGCTTCAGTAGGTCGGACATCGCATTTCCTGTGCGTGCTAACTCGTCAATTTAAAACGGCTGACTGCGTCTTTCAAACGGCCTGATAGGCTGGTCAAGCCTTGCGCAGCCTGGGTTGAACTTTCTGCAGCCCCTCTATTCTTGCGTGCCATGTCCAAAATGTCGTCGACCCGCTGGGCAATGGCTTGGCTGGCGGCATCCTGCTCCCGGCGTATGCGGTCTATATTGTGGATTAGGTTTGTGACGTTGGCTACTGCGCCGTTGATTTCGGCGATCGCCTGGCCTGCTTGTATGGCCATTTCCACACCTTGAGCGACTTCCTGGCTGCCTTGCTCGATGGCGGTGACGGCCTTGCCGGTCTCGTTTTGGATGGTTTCGATGGTGGTGGATATTTCCGCCGTGGCCTTGGTGGTGCGTTCGGCCAGCTTGCGCACCTCGTCGGCCACCACGGCGAAGCCGCGGCCTTGCTCGCCGGCGCGGGCTGCCTCGATCGCGGCATTCAAGGCGAGCAGGTTGGTTTGGTCGGCAATGTCCTTGATCACGTTGACGATACGACCGATTTCGTCCGAGTGCTGGCCTAGGGCCAAGACGACGTCCGATGAGCGGCTGACCGACTCCGAGATGGCTTGAATGCCGGCAGCTGCTTTGTTGACCACTTCTTCGCCGTGCCGTGCGAGCTGGCTGGCCTGGTCGGCCACCGAGACCATGCTTTCGATATTCTCGCCGACGCGGGTGACCGAGGCGGAAAGGTTGTGCGCGGCCTCGGCCGTGTCGTTGGCAACCGATTCTTGCCGGCTCGAAGCCTCGGCCACGGCGCTGCTGTCTACGGCCGTGCTGGTGGCCGATTGGCTCACCTCCTCTGCCGAGCGGCGAATCTCGCCGATCAGGCTGGAAAACTCCTGACCCATTCGGTTGAACGCGATCGCGACGCGGGATAGTTCATCTTTGCCTACGACATTGGCCATCCCCGTCAGGTCGCCTTTGGCCAGCCTGCCGGCCGCCTGCTCCAGGCCCAAGGCGCAGTGGACGATGCTATGGCGGATGGCCAAGCTCAGGAAAATGGACAGAATGAGGCCCGCGGCCATGGTGGTAATGGCGGCGCCGAGCAAGGCGGTGGACAGCTTGGCGATTTTGTCGCGCGAGGATTGGGCGGCTTGGAGTTGGAAATTGATCAAGGCGTCGGTATCGTTCGAGACGGCGGCGAAGGCCGGATTGACGACACTCTTGTAGTGCTGATCAGCGCCTTGCCAGTCCTCCGCGCTAAACAGGTCGCGCAACTTCATCAAACCCTCTTGGCCGAATTTCATCCGCGAGGCCGAGTATTTATCGAACAGGGCTTTTTCTTCCGCCGACATGGTGCGCTGGCCGTAGGCATTGACCATCTCCCCGATGCTGCGGATCTCCTTGTCGATTTCGTCGAATTTTTCTTGTGCCAAGAACGCGTCGGCGCCCATGCGGGCTTCCAGCGCCAAATTGCGAATGCGCATCTGCTTATGGCGCACCAATTGCATATCGTTGATTGCGCTGACGTTCTTGTCGTAAATGCTGGAGATCGCCTGGGTGGCTTGGCGGATGCCCCAAATGCCGGTCAAGCCGGTGGCCAGCATCATGATGGACAGAAACAGGGTTAAGCCTAGTAGGCGGGTGCCGATGGTGTAGCGGTTCAAAAATTGAACAAGTTTTGCCAGTGGGAATTGTGGCATCGTGTTCTCCATCCAATCCAGAGTTGCATTATTAGCGGCCAGACCCAAAGATAGATTGGAAGTTTTCCATCTTCAGATTAGTCCATAAGTTATGGGCACAAAGTGTGCCACTGCTTTGATACTATGCGGTAACTTATTTTTTTAGCTATGGCATGTCTGTCCCAGTCGAGGAAGTCCCGCCGGATGAACTAAGAGAGGCCTTCGCCTTGTTCAGCGAGACCTCGGCCAAGTTGTCCGAGGCCTATCAGGAGTTGCAAAACCAAGTCGCGCACCTGTCGGCCGAGTTGGCGACCGCCAACGGCGAGTTGGCGCGGCGCGAACGTTTGTCGGCGCTGGGCGAAATGGCCGCGCAATTGGCCCATCAGCTACGGACCCCTTTGGCCGCGGCGCTGCTTTACGTCGGCCATTTGGCGCGCCCCGGCCTGGTGGAGGCCGATCGCCTGCGCTTCGCTGAAAAGGCGTTGTCGCGCCTGCGTTATCTGGAACGGCTTGTGCAGGACATGCTGTCCTTCGTCAGGGGCCAACAAGGTGCGCCGGGCGCCGTGGCGGTGCAGGGCCTGCTCGATGAGCTGGAACAAGTCATGGAGCCGCAGGCGACTTTACAGGGCGTGGCTTTGCAACTGGCCAGCGAGCCGGAGCCTCTGGTGGTTTGGGCCGATCGCCCAGCCATATTGGGCGCGCTGATCAATCTCATGGAGAACGCCTTGCAGGCCAGCCCGCCCGGCAGCGTGATTCGTTTGTCGGTTAGTAGCCACGGCAGTCCCTTCGTGGCTTTTCGGGTCGAAGATCAGGGGGCCGGCATTGCCGAAGACATCAAGACGCGCCTGTTCGAGCCCTTTTTCACGACGCGCGGCGAGGGGAGCGGCTTGGGTCTGGCCATCGTGAAACAGACGGCGGAGGCCCACGGTGGTTGGGTTGAGGTGGAGTCCGAGCCGGGCAAGGGGAGCCTGTTCACCCTCTTTCTGCCGCTGCAAAAAGGGAGCGGGGCGGCATGAGTGCCGGGCAACCTGGAATTCTCGTGGTCGAGGACGACGCCGCCTTGCTCGAGGCCTTGGTCGATACCTTGAGCCTGGCCGGCTACCGCGTCGATTCGGCCGTCAGCGCCGAGGCGGCACTGACGGCATTGCGCCGCGAGTTGCCCGGCTTGGTGCTCTCCGACGTGCAGATGCCGGGCATGGATGGTCATGCCCTGCTGCGTTCGATCAAGGCGGTCAGCCCCGGCCTGCCGGTGGTGTTGATGACGGCCTACGGCCAAATCGACAAGGCGGTCGAGGCCATGCGCGACGGTGCCTCGGACTATCTACCCAAACCGTTCGAACCGGATCGCCTGCTGGCCGTGGTGGCCAGACATCTGCGCTTCACCCAGGATGCCGCCGCCAGCGCCTTGATCGCGGAAGATCCGGCCAGCAAGGCGGTGCTGGATCTGGCAAGGCGGGTGGCGGCGACCGACGCCACCGTGTTGCTGACGGGGGAGTCGGGGGTCGGCAAGGAGGTCTATGCCCGGTTCTTGCATCAGCATTCCAACCGGGCCAAGGGCCCTTTCGTCGCGGTCAACTGCGCGGCCATCCCGGAGAATTTGCTGGAGGCCACCTTGTTTGGCTACGAAAAGGGCGCTTTCACCGGTGCGGCCAGCAGCCAGCCGGGCAAGTTCGAACAGGCCCAGGGCAGTACGATCCTGCTCGATGAAGTCACCGAGGTGCCCCTGCACTTGCAGGCCAAGCTGTTGCGGGTATTGCAGGAACGGGAGGCCGAGCGGGTCGGTGGCCGTAGCCCGATCCCCCTGGATGTGCGGGTGATCGCGGCCAGCAACCGGGATTTGGGCGAGGCCGTGCGCCAGGGACGCTTCCGCGACGACTTGTACTACCGGCTCAACGTCTTCCCGCTGGAGATTCCGCCTTTGCGGAACCGGCCGAAAGACATCCTGCCCCTGGCACGGCATTTCTTGGAGCGTTTTGCCAGCTCCGTCGGTAAGTACGAAATGCGGTTCAATGCGGCGGCCGAGGCCGAATTGACGCGCTATGACTGGCCCGGTAACATCCGAGAGCTAGGCAATGTCGTGCAAAGAGCCATGATATTGGCGCTTGGCGTCGAGATCGCCCCCGAGCATCTGATGCTGCCTCGGGCGCCTGCCAAAGCCGAGCTCGGGGTGGAAGGCAAGGCGATCAAGGACGTCGAGCGAGACATGATTTTGCAGACCCTGGAGCGCTGCGGCGGCTCGCGCAAGCAGGCAGCCGAGGAACTCGGCATCAGTGAGCGGACTCTACGCTATAAGCTGCAACGCTACAGGGCCGAAGGTGACGAGATCGTTTAGCGCAAAAGCGCTGGATGGAATTGAGGGTGACCTCCTATAATGGGCGTCGATGGAGGTGGAGCGATGAACAATCCGGGCATCGAGCAAATGGTCAGCCAACTACGGGCAGTTGCCGCCCAGGCCGGCCAACCATCCGCACCGGCCGCGGCCGAGGGTGCAGGGCAGGATTTCGGCGCCCTGCTCAAGGCTGCCCTGGATCAGGTCAATACTGCCCAGCAGGATGCCAAGCAACTTGGCCAGCAATTCGAGTTGGGCGACCCGAATACCAACCTTCAAGATGTCGTGCTTTCCCTCCAGAAGGCCAGTGTTTCTTTCCAGACCATGGTTCAGGTGCGCAATAAACTGGTTTCCGCCTACCAGGAAATCATGAACATGCAGGTTTGATAAGGCATGGCCGATACGCCTGAGCAATCATTCGCCAGCATTGCCCAGCGCTTCAACGAGCTTCCCAACACCCGAAAATTCGCCGTTCTGGTCAGTTTGGCTGCTGCTGTTGCGTTGGTAGTGGGGCTTTTCCTGTGGGCGCGCACGCCCGATTACCGGGTCTTGTTCTCGAACCTGTCCGAGCGGGACGGCGGCGCGGTGGTTACCGCCTTGCAGCAGATGAACGTGCCCTACAAGATGGCCGAAGGCAGCGGCGCGATCCTGGTGCCGTCCGAGCAGGTTTACGACCTGCGTTTTCGTCTGGCCTCGCAGGGCCTGCCGCGCGGCGGCGCGATTGGCTTTGAGCTGATGGACAATGCCAAGATCGGCATGACGCAGTTCCAAGAGCAGGTCACCTACCAGCGGGCCTTGGAGGGCGAGTTGGCGCGTACCATCCAGGCGCTGTCGCCGGTCGAATCGGCACGGGTGCATCTGGCGATTCCCAAACCTTCCGTGTTTATTCGCGACAAACAAGAGCCCTCCGCCTCGGTTTTCGTCAACCTATACTCCGGTCGGGCACTCGATGTTTCCCAGGTCAATTCGATCGTCCATCTGGTGTCCAGCAGCGTACCGGAACTGACGCCCGAGCATGTCACGGTGGTGGACCAGGCCGGCCGTTTGTTGACCGGTAAAAACGACACCGGCAGCCTGCACGGCTTGAATGCCAGCCAGCTCGATTATCTGCAGGAGGTCGAGAGTTACTACGCCAAGCGCGTCGAATCCATCGTGTCGCCCATCGTCGGCGACGGCAATGTCCGGGCCGAGGTGCGGGCCGATCTGGATTTCTCGGAGAGTGAGTCGACTAGCGAGACCTACAAGCCCAATCCGGGGGCGGAACAGCAGACCGTGCGCAGCCACCAGTCGGTACTGGATATCAATGGCGGCGGCAATCAAGCCACAGGGATCCCCGGCGCCCTGTCCAATCAGCCGCCCGGTCCGGCCACCGCGCCGTTGACCGCCCAGGCGGGGGCAACGGGCACGACTGCGGCAGCCAGCCAAACCGGTACTGGGTCGCGGCGGGAAGAAAACACCATCAACTACGAGGTCGATCGCACGATCCGCCATACCAAGGAATCCTTGGGCCGGATCAAGCGACTCTCCGTCGCGGTCGTGGTGAACTATCGCCAACAGCCTGGCCAGGCGGCCAAACCCTTGGCGCCGGATGAGATGCAGCAGGTCACCAACCTGGTACGCGAGGCGATGGGCTTCAACCAAGAACGCGGCGATACCGTCAACGTCGTCAATACGGCCTTTACCGAGACCAAGGTGGAGCCGGCCGATATCCCGCTGTGGAAAGACCCGAGCAATGTGGCCTTCGCGAAGGAGACGCTGAAAAATCTGCTGGTGATCGGCCTGGCCTTCTACCTGGTGTTCGGTGTCTTGCGCCCCCTGCTCAAGGATTGGTTGAAAGCGAAACCCGTGGAGATCGAAAAAAACACCGAGGATCTTCTGGCCGCCTTCGATGCCAAGTTGGCCAAGAAGGAGCTGACGGGCTACGATGCACATCTATCGTCGGTGCGTGATTTCGCTAAGCAGAATCCCAAAGCGGCGGCCGACATCATTAAAGAGTGGATGTCCAAGGAATGAGCGACGAGGGCCTACATCGCAGCGCTATCCTGATGCTGAGCCTCGGCCACGATGAGGCCTCGGAGGTGTTCAAGCATCTCGGCCCGCGCGATGTGCAAAAACTTGGCACGCATATGGCCAAGCTGGAAAACGTCGGCCGCGAGGAAATCGAGAAGGTTCTGGAAGATTTCCGCATGGACACGGTGGGTCGGGTCAGCCTGGCCGACTCCGACGAATACCTGCGCACTGTGTTGCGCAAGGCGCTCGGTGACGACAAGGCGAACAGCGTCATCGAGCGTATCCTGCAGGGCCAGGACAATACCGGCATCGAGGGCCTGAAGTGGATGGATGCGGCCTCGGTGGCGGAAATGATCCGCAACGAGCACCCGCAGATCATTGCGACGATTCTGGTGCACCTGGATCGCGACCACGCCAGCGAGGTCATGCAGTTCTTCGTCGAGCGTTTGCGCAACGATGTGATGATGCGCATCGCCACGCTCGAGGGCGTGCAGCCGTCCGCTTTGCGCGAACTCAACGATGTGCTGGCGCAACTGCTCTCCGGTAGCGATCGGACCAAGAAGAGTTCGGTCGGCGGCGTGCAGGCGGCGGCCGATATTCTCAACTACATGGCCGGCACCCAAGAGGCCTCGGTCCTGGCCAGCATCCGCGAGCAAGACCCGGAATTGGCCCAGGCCATCCAGGACAAGATGTTCACCTTCGACAACCTGATGGACCTGGACGACCGCTCGATCCAGTTGCTGTTGCGCGAGGTGCAGTCGGAAAGCCTGATCGTCGCGCTCAAGGGCACCAATCAAGACCTCAAAGAGAAGATCTTCAAGAACATGTCGAGCCGTGCCTCCGAGGCGCTCAAGGAAGACTTGGAGGCCAAGGGTCCGGTGCGGCTATCCGAGGTCGAAGCGGAACAAAAGGAAATCCTCAAGATCGTGCGGCGTTTGGCCGACGAAGGCCAGATCGTGCTCGGTGGCAAGGGCGGCGAAGAAAGTCTGATCGAGTAAGGCCGAGCCATGTCCTCCCGCATCATCTCCAAAGAAGAGCTGACCGCTTACCAGCGCTGGGAATTGGGTGTCTTTGAACAAGAACGGCACGGGGCAGGGGCAAAGCATCAAGCCGAGGCCGAGCCTGAGGAGGTGCGTCTGCCGACGGCAGAGGATGTCGAGCGCATCCATCAAGATGCTTGGCAGGAAGGCTATCAATTGGGACAGGCGGAAGGGCGTCAGCTCGGCGAGGCATTTAGCCGACAGGCCGCAGCGCTATTCCAGTCGCTGGCGCAAGAAAAGCTGCAACAAGACCAGGTGTTGGCCGAAGAGGTTCTGCAACTGGCCATCGCCATCGCGCAGCAAGTGGTCGGCACCGCGCTGCAACTCAACCCGCAACTGATGCTGAAGACCGTGCAGCTGGCCTTGGCGCAGTTACCGACCTTGAGCGGCCACCCGAAACTGGTCGTGCATCCGACCGATGCCGCCATCGTCAAGGAGTGGCTGACGCATGAGCACGGCCATCTGAATTGGCGGGTCGTCGAGGACGACGCGATGGGGCCGGGTGGTTTCCGCATCGAAAGCGGGCAAGGCGAGCTGGAGTCGAGTCTGCCGACGCGTTGGCAGGAAACCGTGGCCGCATTGGGTGCCAATCCAGAGTGGCTGAAGAAATAGCCCGCGGCGACGCGCTCAAGTCCTATCTGCGTAATTGCCGCGATGCCGTGACGCACGCCGAACAATGGCGAATCAGCGGCAGGCTGACGCGCGTGGCGGGCTTGGTGATGGAAGCGGTCGGACTCAAGCTCGCCACCGGTGTCAGCTGCCGGGTTTCCATGCCTGGTGGGGCGCAGGTCGAGGCAGAAGTGGTGGGGTTTTCAGGCGAGCGCCTGTTCTTGATGCCGACCACCGAGGTCTATGGCCTGATGCCCGGCGCGATCGTGGAGCCGTTTACCGGCGGGCGGATCGATCCGCCCAAGTTGTACCTTCCCTATCATCCCCGTAACCGTGGCGAAGATCGCATCCGTCAGGTGGTCGTTGGCCCGGAACTGCTGGGGCGCGTGATCGACGGTGCCGGCCGGCCTTTGGATCGGCTGGGGCCGATTACCGCCAGCCGGCTGGGGCCGCTGTATAGCCGGCCCTTCAACCCGATGGAGCGGGAACCCATCCGCGAAGTGTTGGATGTCGGCGTGCGCGCGATCAATGCGCTGCTGACGGTTGGCCGCGGTCAGCGTATGGGCTTGTTTGCCGGCAGCGGCGTCGGTAAATCCATGCTGCTCGGCATGATGGCACGCTATACCTCGGCCGATGTCGTCGTGGTCGGACTGATCGGCGAGCGCGGTCGTGAGGTCAAGGAATTTATCGAGAACATCTTGGCCGAAGAGGGGCTGCGGCGCGCCGTCGTCGTCGCCTCGCCGGCCGACTCGCCGCCGTTGCTGCGTTTGCATGGCGCGGCCTATGCCACGGCGGTCGCGGAATACTTTCGTGACCAGGGCCAGCATGTGCTGCTGATCATGGATTCGCTCACCCGTTATGCCCAGGCCCAGCGCGAGATTGCGCTCGCGGTGGGCGAGCCGCCGGCGACCAAGGGCTATCCGCCCTCGGTGTTCGCCAAGCTGCCGCAACTGGTCGAGCGGGCCGGCAACAGCCACGATGGCAGTGGCTCCATCACCGCGTTCTATACGGTACTGACCGAGGGCGACGACCAGCAGGACCCCATTGCCGATGCGGCTCGCGCCATCCTGGACGGCCATATCGTGTTGTCGCGGCAATTGGCCGACCAAGGCCATTACCCGGCGATCGACATCGAGGCCTCGATCTCGCGGGTTGCCACCGAATTGCTAAGCCGTAACGAGCTGGAAACGGTGCGCCGCTTCAAGGGGCTTTATGCCCGCTATCAGCGCAGTCGCGACCTGATCACCATCGGCGCTTACACGCGCGGCAACGATACGCAATTGGACGAAGCGATCGCGCGTTACCCGAAGATGGAGGCCTTCCTCGCCCAGGACTTCCTGGACAAGGAAGACTATGCGGCCAGCCGCCTCCAGTTGGACGGGCTGTTCAACAACCTGAACTTGGCCGTTTGACTACTGCCTTTGGTGCGCGTTCTTGGATAGGCGATACCAGAGGAACAGCCCCATCGCGATCATGAATCCCAGGGTGAACAAGGCCAGCAGGCCGATATCGGTGGTGAACAGCTCCTTCATCACGGCATCCATATCCCAGTCTCCTCATACGGGTTGATACACACACCTACTACGCTCACGGCCGCATGGCTAATTGCGCCGTGAAAGGACTGCGCCATTCCCCCGTTAAGCGCCAGCTGCGGTCGCTTGGCTCCAGTTCGATCTGCCGCATGCCGGCCGGCATGGCGGGCAGCGCAGCGGCGTAGCGGCCGTCTGGGCCGGCTTGCAAGCTGAGGGTTACGTCCCGTTCGGCCCGCGTGGGGTGGATGAGATGCAGCGTCAGCATCGCCGGTAGCGAACTCAGGCGGCCAGCCAAGTCGGCCTGGATACGCCCATCGTGCACGCGCAAGTTTGCGCTAATGCCGAGCGCTTTCGCCTTGGTGTCTCGATTGAGCACTTGGCGGATCGCCAGGCCTTCCTTGTAGTAGTCGTCGCTGACCAGGCTATCCGGATCGCGGGCCGCTAGCCAAATAGTGACGATGCCGCCGATGACGGCGGCCATCGGCAAGGCCATCAGGAACCAGGGCCAGGGTTGGCGCCACCATGGGCCTGTGTCTTCGTTATTTATCGACATAGTGTGCTATCTCAGGAAGCTGGATTTCGCCTCGCGCGCGATTTTCTCGGCGTCGTCGGCGTGTACCTCGAAGCGGATCGGCGTGCTGGGGTGATCCAGCTTGGTCGGCGACGCGCGCAGGCTGACGCTGATATTGGCGGTATCCAGGCCGGCGATGGCGACGCTATCGCCTTCGCTCACCTTAAGGCCGTCGATGCCGCTCGCGGAGATGACATAGCGGTGCGCGCGCTGATCCATATTGATGATTTGCAGGCGGTAGAGATTTTCGACTTGGCCGTCCGGCGTTTCCCGCGACAAGGTGCGGCGGTCGCGGATGACATCCACCCGCAGCGGGATGCGCTCGGCCAAGGTATACAAAAAGGCGCCGACAATGCCGGTCAACAGCAGGGCATAGACCAGCGTGCGTGGCCGTAGGCTGTGGCGCCAGATGTGGGCATCGGTATATTTGCCCTCGATGGCATTCTCGGTGGAATAGCGAATCAGTCCTTTCGGCAATCCCACTTTTGCCATGACCTGATCGCAGGCATCGACGCAGGCGGCGCAGCCGATGCACATGTACTGCAGGCCGTTGCGGATGTCGATGCCGGTCGGGCAAACCTGAACGCAAATGCTGCAGTCGACGCAATCGCCCAGGCCGGAGGTCTCTTGGCCTCGCTTGCGCGCACCGCGCGGTTCGCCACGCTTGTAATCGTAGGTGATGACCAGGGTGTCCGGGTCGAACATCACGCTTTGGAAGCGGGCATAGGGGCACATGTATTTGCACACCTGCTCGCGCATGAAACCGGCGAAGCCCCAGGTCGAAAAGCCATAGAACAGGACCCAGAAGGTTTCCCACGGCCCGAGTTGCCACTGCGCGACTTCGCTGGCCAAGGCCTCGATCGGCGTGAAATAACCGACGAAGGTAAAGCCGGTCCACAAGGCCAGAGCGGCCCAGAGCAGATGCTTGCTGCCCCGGCGTAGGAGTTTTTGCGTATTCCACGGCATGCTCTCCAGCTTCTTGCGCTGGATATGGTTGCCCTCGCAGGCCCGTTCGATCCACATGAACAGTTCGGTATAGACCGTCTGCGGGCAGGCATAGCCGCACCATAAGCGGCCGGCTACCGCGGTGAACAGGAACAGGCTCAATGCCGAGATGATCAGCAGGCCGGCCAGCCAAATGAAGTCTTGCGGCCACAGCACCAAATCGAACAGGTAGAACTTGCGGTTGACCAGGTCGAACAGCACCGCTTGCCGGCCTTGCCACGGCACCCAGGGCAGGCCGTAATAGAGCAGT
>JAJZTV010000032.1:11085-13038 GCA_021847385.1 Pseudomonadota bacterium
TGCGTCAGCAACACGAGGGTGATGCGCCAATTGGCGAACCAGCCGCTTACCGAGCGGGGGTGAATCTTCTCGCGGACTTCATAGAGTTGCTGCTCCATCTCGTGTTTTGGAGCATTGTCGTCCGAGTGATGCGCCTGTGCCATCTGTCAGGGGTCCTCTTATCGGCGGCTAATGGTTAGCTCTTATGAATGATCGCAGCGTCGAAAACGGCCGCGTAGCCGGCTTGCGCCGGCCACGCGGATTGCCTTACTGCTTGCCTTGCGACAACGATAGGACGTAAGCGGCCAGCAGGTGCACCTTGGCGTCGCCCAGGTAGTCAAGCTGGGCCGGCATGCCGCCTTTGCGGCCCTTCATGATGGCCTCCATGATGCCGGCTTCGGTACCGCTGTAGAGCCAAGCCTTGTCGGTCAAGTCGGGTGCCGAGATCGCCAGGTTGCCTTTGCCGTTTTCGCCGTGGCAGCCGGCACAGACCGCCCATTTGCCTTTGCCGGCCTCGGCCAGGTTGGCGTCGTGCGGCAGCCCGCTCAAGGACAACACGTAATTCGCCATCTCCTTGGCCCCGCTCTCGCCACCCACGGCGTCCTTCATCGCCGGCATCTCGCCGAGGCGGCCGTAGGCAATGCTGGCCTTGATCGTTTCGGGGTCGCCATTGCCGAACAGCCACTCCTTGTCGGTCAGGTCGGGGAATAGGCGTGAACCCTTGGCACCCTTGCCGTCGGTGCCGTGGCAGGTCGAGCAGTAGGAGAGGAACAGGCGCTGGCCGATCTCACGTGCCTGGGGATCGGTCGCGACGACGCGCAAATCCTTGCTCAGGAAAGGCTGGAATTGCGCGTTGAACTGGGCGTCGACGCGTTCCTTTTCCTGCTTATAGGCGTCGGCCGAGGTCCAGTTCCAAATGCCCGCGAACTTGCCCAGGCCGGGATAAAGGACCAAGTAGGCGATGCTGAAGAAGATCAGGAAATAGAATAGATAGAGCCACCAACGCGGCAGAGGGTGGTTCAGTTCCTTGAGGTCGCCGTCCCAGGTCGGTTCCATCAGTTCGGCTTCTTCGCCGGTACCGAGCTTGCGGGTAGTCTGGCTTTTCAGGAACCAGATGATGCCGATGATGGCGACGACGGTGATGGCGGCAATGTAGTAATGCCAGAAGCCGCCGATGAAATCAGCCATGCCGTAGTTCATTGCGCTTTCTCCTCAGAATGGGCCGGGGCGGTCGGTTCATCTTCCTCGAACGGCAAACGGGCCGCTTCGTCGTACTTCGCGCGGTTGTCCTTGTGGTAGGCCCACCAGACGATGCCGACGAAGACCAGGAAGAAGATGACGGTCAAGATAGAACCGATCAGGCCCGAGTCCATGTTCAGTTGGCCTTGGGTGCGTGGATGCCGAGCGACTGCAAGTAGGCGATCAGCGCATCCATCTCGGTCTTGCCTTTCAGCATCTCCGGTGCTTGGGCGATCTCGTCATCCGTATAGGGATGACCGGCCCAATCCTTCAGCACCCGCATCTTCTTCTGGATGGTGCCGTCGTCTGCCGCAGCCTCGGCCAGCCAAGGATAGGCCGGCATGTTCGATTCCGGGACCACGTCGCGCGGGTTCATCATGTGCACGTAGTGCCACTCGTCCGAATAGCGGCCGCCGACGCGCTGCAGGTCCGGACCGGTGCGCTTGGAGCCCCATTGGAAGGGGCGGTCATAGACGAACTCGCCGGCCACCGAATAATGGCCGTAGCGTTCGGTTTCCGCCCGGAACGGCCGGACCATTTGGGAATGGCAGTTGTAGCAGCCTTCCCGGATGTAGATGTCCCGGCCGGTGAGCTCCAGGGCACTGTAAGGCTTGAGCCCGGGCACCGGTTCGGTGGTGGATTTCTGGAAGTAGATCGGGAGGATCTGCACCAAGCCACCGACGCTGATGACGAGCAAGGTCAGCACGATCAGCAGGCCGATGTTCTTTTCAGATC
>JAJZTV010000033.1 GCA_021847385.1 Pseudomonadota bacterium
GCCGTCGATGCCGCCCAAGTCGACGAATGCGCCGTACTCGGTGATGTTCTTGACGATGCCCTTGACCGTGGCACCTTCCTTCAGGTTCTCCAACAGGGCCTGACGCTCGGCGCCCATGCTCTGCTCCAGCACGGCCTTGCGCGACACCACGACGTTGTTGCGCTTGCGGTCGAGCTTGATGACCTTGAAGTCGCCTTCTTTGCCCTCGTACGGGGAGGTGTCCTTGACCGGACGCACATCGACCAGGGAACCCGGCAGGAAGGCGCGGATGCCATTGCACATGACGGTGAGACCGCCCTTGACCTTGCCCTGGATCAGGCCCTTGACCACGCGGCCTTCCTGCATGGCGGACTCGAGGTCCAGCCAGGCGGCCAGGCGCTTGGCGCGGTCGCGAGACAGCTTGGTCGAACCATAACCGTCTTCCAGCGACTCGATGGCGACGGGCACGAAATCGCCGATGTTGACTTCCAACTCGCCGCGGTCGCTCTTGAATTCCTCGACCGGGATCAGGCTCTCGGACTTGAGGCCGGCATTAACGGTGACGAAGTTGTCGTCGATGCCCACCACTTCGGCGGTGATGACCTCGCCGATACGCATTTCCTGGCGGGAGATGCTCTCTTCGAAGAGGGCGGCAAAACTTTCGATGGGGGCTTGGGTGGGCGTTGCAATGGCAGTAGACATGGAAAGAACCTAACAATAACCGTGTTGCCACGGGTCAAATTAAAAACAAAACCCGAAGACCGGGGCTTATCTCCCTTGGGCCTTCGGGGCCTGGTTGCCCGACGCTTGGCTGTATAAATCGAGCACTTGTTGCACGACCGCTGCGATGGTCATGCCGGTGGTGTCGATCAATACCGCGTCCGGCGCATGTTGCATGGGCGCTGCAGTGCGGGCGGCATCGCGCGCGTCCCGTTCCTGCAAATCCTGCAAAATCTGTGAAAGGTTAGCACTTAATCCTTTTTCAATCAACTGTTTATAGCGGCGATTGGCCCGTTCCTCGGCGCTGGCGGTGAGGAACACCTTGACCCGCGCATCCGGGAACACGACGGTGCCCATATCGCGGCCGTCGGCAGCCAGGCCCGGTACCTGGCGGAAGGCGCGCTGCCGGGCCAACAAGGCCTCGCGCAGCCGGGGCAGCACGGCGATGGTCGAAGCGGCGCGGCCGGCCTCTTCGGTGCGGATCGCGTCGCCCACCGGCCGGCCGTCGAGATAGACCTCGGCCCCGTCGAAGCGCAGGTCGAGCCAGCCGGCCAGCTCGACCAGGGCCGGTTCGTCCGTCAGGTCGATCTGCTTTTGCAGCGCGGCGTAGGCAGTCACCCGGTAGATGGCCCCGCTGTCGAGGTAATGAAAACCCAGGCGCTGGGCGACGATGGCGGCGATGGTGCCCTTGCCCGAAGCGGACGGGCCATCGATGGCGATGACGGGAATCGACATGGCTAAGACTTCCGAGAGATCAGGCGGCGACCGCGGCCAAGACTTCCCAATAAGTCGGGAAGGTCTTGTTCACGCACTTCGGATCGTTGATGCGGATGGGCACCCCGGCGATGCTCACCAGCGAGAAGCACATGGCCATGCGGTGGTCGTCGTAGGTGTCGATGGCGGCGTTCTCGATCAGCTTGGCCGGCGGCGTGATCCGGATGTAGTCCGGCCCCTCTTCCACCGTCGCGCCCAGCTTGCGCAGCTCGGTGGCCATGGCGGCGATGCGGTCGGTCTCCTTCACCCGCCAGGAGGCGATGTTGGTCAGCGTGGTGACGCCATTGGCGAACAGGGCCAGGACGGCCAGGGTCATCGCGGCATCGGGGATGTGGTTGCAGTCGAGTTCCAACGCATGCAGTTTGTCGGCGCAGCCCAGGCGGCACTCGATCCAGTTCGGGCCGAAGCCGATCTCGGCGCCCATGCGGGCCAAGGCCTCGGCGAAACGGACATCGCCCTGAATGCTGTTGCGGCCGACGCCCTCGACCCGCACCGGGCCGTGACCGATGGCGCCGGCGGCGAGGAAGTACGAGGCCGACGAGGCGTCGCCCTCGACCTCGATGCTGCCTGGGCTGCGATAGTTCGCTACCGGCACGGTGAAACGCTGCCAACCCTCGCGCTTGACCTCGATACCGAAGCGTTTCATCAGATTGAGGGTGATCTCGACATAGGGCTTGGAGATCAGTTCGCCCTCGACCTCGACCACCACCTCGCGCCCGAGCAGCGGAGCGGAGAGCAACAGGCCGGTCAGGTATTGGCTGGAGACATTGCCGCGCACCCGGACCAGATTGCCCGAGGCATTCGACACCGGCCGGATCTCCAGGGGCGGAAAACCGGTGCTGCCCAGGTAGCGGATATCGGCGCCGAGCTGACGCAAGGCATCGACCAGATCGCCGATCGGCCGCTCGTGCATGCGCGGCACGCCGGTCAGGGTGTAATGGCCATCGGCCAGGGCGCAAGCGGCGGTCAGGCTGCGAAAGGCGGTGCCGGCGTTGCCGAGGAAGAGGTCGGCCTCTTTGTTCGGGAACACACCGCCGACGCCCTCGACCCGATAGTCGTCGCTGTTCGGATGCCGGGTCCAGTTCACGCCCAGGCGCTTCAGCGCCTCCAGCATGACCTGGGTGTCGTCGGAATCGAGCAGGGCCTTCACCTCGGTCGTGCCCTGGGCCAGGGCGGCGAGCAGCAGCACGCGGTTGGAGATGCTCTTCGAGCCGGGCAGCTTAATCGTGCCACGGGCGCCGCGGGCGGCAGCAAGGTCGAGAAATTCAGTCATGATGCGTTCGGGTTCCAGTTTTTACGGGCACGGCTCGCGCGTTGGAAGATGGCCTCCAGCCCGGCCGCGTCGCCGCGGGCGAGCAAGCCGCGAATCTGTTCCAGTTCGGCGATGTAGGCCTCCAGCTCGGCCAGCACGGCCTCGCGGTTGGCCAGGGCGATGTCGCGCCACATCTCGGGATGGCTGCCGGCGATGCGGGTGAAATCGCGAAAGCCGCTGCCGGCATAACGAAAATAGGTATCGGCCTCCGGCCGCCCGGCCAAGTCGTCGACCAGACCGAAGGCGGCCAGGTGCGGCAAGTGGCTGACCGCGGCGAAGATGCGGTCGTGCGCCTCCGCATTCATCCGCGCCACTTCGGCGCCGCAGGCCTGCCACAGGGCGGCCACCCGCTCGACCATGGCCGGCGCATTCTCCGCCAGCGGCGTGAGCACGACCTGACGGCCCTGATAGAGGTCGACGCGGGCGGCGGCGACCCCGCTGTTCTCCGCGCCGGCGATCGGATGCCCCGGCACGAACTGCTTGAACTTGTCGGCCATACCGGCCTTGGCCGCCGCGACGACATCCTGCTTGGTGCTTCCGGCGTCGGTGACGATGCAGTCGGCCGGCAGATGCGGCGCGATCTCGCGCAGCACCGCCGGCATCGCGCCGACCGGCACCGCCAGCAGCACCAGATCGGCGCCGCGCACCGCTGCCGCAGCCGAGCCGGCGACCTCGTCGATCACCCCCTGTTGCAAGGCCGCGCGCAGATTGGCTTGGCTGCGGCCGACACCGACGATATGCCGCACCTGCCCGGCCTGGCGCAAGGCCAGGGCGAAGGAGCCGCCGATCAGGCCGACGCCGACGATGACCAGGCGTTCGATCACTTGTTCAATACCTCTTGCAGCGCCGCCAGGCAGCGCGCGTTCTGCTCGGGCAGGCCGATGGAGATGCGCAGATAGTCCGGCATGGCGTAATTGGCCACCGGGCGCACGATCACGCCTTGCTTGAGCAGGCCCTGGAACACCCGGCCGGCCTCGCCCACCTTGACCGCGACGAAGTTGCCGGCGGATGGGATGTAGTCTAGGCCGAGACGCTGGAAGCCTTCGATCAGTTGAATCATGCCGGCATCGTTGACCCGCTTGGACTCGGCCAGGAAGTCGTGATCGTCCAACGCGGCGGCGGCAGCCTTCAAGGCCAGGCTGTTGACGTTGAACGGCTGGCGCACCCGGTTCAAGAGGTCGGCCACCTCGGCCCGAGCCAGAGCGAAGCCCACGCGCAGGCCGGCCAAGCCGTAGGCCTTGGAGAAGGTGCGGCTAACCAAGAGATTGGGGAATTCCTGAAGCCACGCGACCGAGGGCGTGCGTTTGTCCTTCGGCAGGAATTCGACATAGGCCTCGTCCAGCACCACCAGCACCTCGGGCGAGACCTTCTTGAGGAAGCCGTGCAGCGCGTCGCAATCGAGCAACGTGCCGGTCGGGTTGTTCGGGTTGGCAATGAACACGATGCGGGTGTCGGGCCGGATCGCCGCCAACATGGCACTGAGATCGTGGCCGAAATTCCTGGCCTTGGCCTCGATGCCGACGGCACCACAGGCCTGGGTGACCAGCGGGTAGACGGCGAAGGCGTGCTGGGCATAAACCGCGCTGCTGCCCGGCGTGAGCAAGGCGCGCGCGGCCAGTTCCAGCACGTCGTTGGAGCCATTGCCGAGCACGATCTGGTCGAGGCCGACGCCATATTTGCGGGCGATGGCACTCTTCAACTCGAAGCCGTTGCCGTCCGGGTAGAGCGCGAGCTCGTCAAGGCAGCCGGCGATGGCCGCCTTAGCCTTGGGCGAGATGCCCAGCGGGTTCTCGTTGGAGGCGAGCTTGACGATGTCGCGCTCGTCGAGGCCCATCTCGCGGGCGAGTTCGGCGATCGGCTTGCCCGGCTGATAGGGAGCAATGGCACGGATGTGGTCGGGTGCGATCATGGTGTTTGCTTTAACTTCATTTAACCGCAAAGAGCGCGAAGGTCACGAAGAAAAAACCGGAAAACCACTCTCATAGCATCGAGCGAATCGAGTTGGTTTTCTTTCTGTGCAGATAAACATTGCGCGCTTCGCGTCCTTTGCGGTTAAAAAACTGGGGTAAAAATCACACGGCGACCGGATAGGAACCGAGCACCTTGAACAGCGTGGCGTTGCCCTGCACCTTGGCCAGGGCCGTGGCGACCCGCTCGTCGCTGCGATGACCGTCGATGTCGATGAAGAAGACGTATTCCCAGGCGCCGCTCTTGGCCGGCCGCGACTCCAGACGGTTGAGGCCGATGCCCATGGCCGAGAACGGCGAGATCAGGTCGAGCAAGGCGCCGGGCCGGTTCTGCGCCGACAGCACCAACGAGGTCTTGTCCCGGCCCGAGGCGCCGGCGTCCTCGCGGCCCAGCACCAGGAAGCGGGTGGTGTTGGTCGGCTCGTCCTCGATGTCGCGCATCACGATATGCAGACCATGGCGCTCGGCCGCGACCTCGCCGGCCACCGCGGCGGCCTTGGGGTCCTGCGCCGCCAGGCGGGCAGCCTCGGCATTGCTGACCACCGGGATGCGCTCGGCCTTGGGCAGGTGGCGGTTCAGCCATTCGTGGCACTGGGCCAGGGACTGGGCGTGGGAATAGACGCGCTCGATGCCGTCTAACCCTTCACCCTTCCGCATGAGTTGCTGGCGCACGCGCAGCATCACCTCGCCGCAGACCTTAAGCGGGGTCTGCATCAACAGGTCGAGGGTGCGGCTGACCGCGCCCTCGGTGGAGTTTTCCACCGGCACCACGCCGTAGCCAGCCTCGCCGTGTTCGACCTGGCGGAACACCTCGTCGATCGACTCGGCCGGCAGGCGCTCGACGGCATGGCCGAATTGCTTGATCGCGGCCGCCTCGGAGAAGGTGCCCTCGGGCCCGAGGAAGGCCACGCTCAGGCTGCGCTCCAGCGCACGGCAGGCCGACATCACTTCCTGGAACAGGAGGCGCACCGCTTCATTCGGCAAGGGGCCGGCGTTGGCCTCGGTCAGGCGGCGCAGCACCTGGGCCTCGCGCTCAGGCCGATAGACCAGCGAACCGCCCTTCACATGGCCGACCGCCTGGGCCAGCTTGGCCCGCTCGTTGAGCAGCTTTAGTAGCTGCTCGTCCAGGGCGTCGATCTGCGCCCGCAGTTGTTCGAGTTGTTTTTCCATTTACTCTGCCGGCAGATAACGCACCTTGAGCACGCCCTCGATGCTCGACAGGGCCTGTAGCGCGGCATCCGACACCGCGCTGTCGACGTCGACCAGGGTGAAGGCCAGATCGCCCTTGGACTTGTTCAGCATGTTGTGGATGTTGATCCCAGCCCCGGCCAGCGCCGTCGAGATCTGGCCCAGCATATTGGGCACATTGGCATTGGCGATGGCCAGCCGCCACCGCGACTCGCGCGGCATGGCGATGTTAGGGAAGTTGACCGCATTCAGGATATTGCCGTTCTCCAGATAATCGGCCAGTTGCTCGGCCACCATCACCGCGCAGTTCTCCTCGGCCTCTTCGGTCGAGGCGCCCAGGTGCGGCAAAGCGACAAAGCGCGGGTGCTGCTTCAGGAGATTGCTCGGGAAGTCGCAGACATAGGCGTGCAGCTTGCCCTCGTTCAGGCCATCGAGCACGGCCGGCTCGTCGACGATGCCGTCGCGGGCGAAATTGAGCAGCACCGCACCCTTGCGCATCAACTTGATGCGCTCGGCGTTGATCAGACCCTTGGTCGCCGGCAGGAAGGGCACGTGCAGGCTGATGAAGTCGGCGTGCTTGACCACCTCTTCGACGCTGGCCGCCTTCTTCACCTGCGCGGGCAGGCGCCAGGCCGCGTCAACCGTGATCTCGGGGTCGTAGCCGACCACGTTCATGCCCAGGCGAATGGCGGCATCGGCCACCAGCGAGCCGATGGCGCCCAGGCCGATCACACCCAGGGTGCGGCCGGGCAGCTCGTTGCCGACGAAGTGCTTCTTGCCCGCCTCGACCTGCTTGTGCAGCGACTCGTCGTCGCCTTGCAGACCGTCGACGAAGCGCAGGGCCGGGATCAAGTTGCGCGCGCCCATCAGCATGCCGGCGATGACCAACTCCTTCACCGCGTTGGAATTCGCCCCCGGCGCGTTGAACACCACCACGCCGCGCTCGGACATCTGCTTGACCGGGATGTTGTTGGTGCCGGCACCGGCCCGGCCGATCGCCAGCACTGAGGCCGGGATATCCATCTCGTGCATGTTCTGCGAACGGACCAGGATGCCGTCCGGCTCGGCCACGTCGTTGCCGACGGCATAGCCTTCCGGCAGCCGGGCCAAGCCCTTCTTCGAGATGGCGTTGAGGGTGAGAACCTTAGCGCTCATGGAAACACTCCATTTGAGTTCTTGTCAGCATGGAAAGTTATGAGCGCCCCCTCACCCCTACCCTCTCCCGGTGGGAGAGCACCCTGAAGGGCATAAAGGGGACGCGGTGTCGCTGCGCGACGATGGATTTAGCCATGGCTCTTTTCGAAACTCTTCATGTACTCGGCCAGCAACTGCACGCCTTCGATCGGCATCGCGTTGTAGATCGAGGCACGCATGCCGCCGACCGAACGGTGGCCCTTGAGCTGCAGCAGGCCGTGCGCCTTGGCCCCCTTCAAGAACGCCTCGTCGAGCGCGGCATCCTTCAGGGTGAACGGCACGTTCATCAGCGAGCGGTTGTCCCTGGCCGTCGGGCAGTGGTAGAAGTCGGTGCCATCGAGACAGTCGTAGAGCACAGAGGCCTTGGCCAGGTTGTGCTGTTCCATCGCCTTCAGGCCGCCTTTTTCCTTGAGCCACTTGAACACCAGCCCGGCCACATAGATGCCGTAGGTCGGCGGCGTGTTGTACATCGACTCGTTGTCGGCGTGGATCTTGTAGTCGAACATGGTCGGGGTGCCGGCCACGGTCTCGCCGATCAGATCCTCGCGCACGATGACGATGGTCAGGCCGGCCGGGCCGATGTTCTTTTGGGCGCCGGCATAGATCAGGCCGAACTTCGATACGTCCATCGGGCGCGACAGGATGTTGGACGACATGTCGGCCACCAGCGGCACATTGCCGGTCTCCGGGGTCCAGAAGATCTCGACGCCGCCGATGGTCTCGTTCGGCGTGTAGTGGACGTAGGCCGCATCCTGGTCCAGCTTCCATTGGTCCTGGGTCGGGGCGTAGCTGAAGTTCTTGTCCTCACTCGAGGCGACGACGTTGACCGCGCCATAGCGCTTGGCCTCTTTGATCGCCTTCTTCGACCACTCGCCGGTGTTCAGATAGTCGGCGCTCTTTTTGCCGCGCAGCAGGTTCATCGGCACCATGGCGAACTGGCTGGACGCGCCGCCTTGCAGGAACAGCACCTTGTAGTTCGCGGGGATGCCCATCAGTTCGCGCAGGTCGGCCTCGGCCTGGGCGGCGATGCCCATGAACTCCTTGCCGCGATGGCTCATCTCCATCACCGACATGCCACAGCCCTGCCAGTTGACCAGCTCTTCCTGGGCCTGTTCCAACACTTCACGGGGCAGCACGGCAGGGCCGGCGCTGAAGTTATAGATACGTTCCATAGTGCGCTTTCTTCCTGGTTCGGTTGATGACTTAGTAAGGGCGCCGGCTGCGGGCAGACGCTTGCTCGGTGGCCTGCACGACTTCAAGCTGGGCCAGTTTCTTCGGATCGGTTTCACCGTTGACGTTGATAATGGCCAACTTGCCTTGGCCTTGTTTCAAGTCGTCGCGGAAATCATAGACCGCGCCGATGATGGTCAGCTCGCCGCTGATCACCTTCTCCTCGAACTTAGCCATCGCATATTTGACTTGGTTGTGCACGTTCAGTACGACGCTGCCGATACCGCCTTCGCCCTTAGGAATCTGGATGCTGCTCAGCTCATTCTTGATCGGCCCGGATTCCTGGCTGAAGTCTGCCGAGGCCGCCTTGATCGCACCGCAGGCCGAATGGCCGACGATTAGCAACACCGGCGTATGCAGATGGTCGACGCCATACTCGACCGAGCCTTCGGCCGTGCTGATTTGGTTGCCGATATTACGCACCACGAACAAATCGTTGTCGGGCGAGGCATCGAAAGCATGAGCATGGACGCGGGAATCGGCGCAGGTGATCACCGTCGCCCGCGGATGCTGGCCATCGACGAAGGGCTTGAAGTAGTTGGCCTTGTGCGTGCGCATGAAGGTGCGGTTGTCTTGGCCGATGTTCTGCATCACGGCCTTAGTATCCGCATTGAGATGCTTGGGCCCCAGGTTGGATGCATATTCGCGCAGTACTTCCTTGACCATTGCACGAATGCGCTCATTGTCGGCATCGGCCTTGCCTGGCATGTCGGCCGCCCAGACCTGCGCCGCCAACAGCCACAATACTGCCCATATCCCCTTCTTCATGCGTTCCCCTTTCCGGCCAATGGCCCTAGCCGCAAGAAAGGGCATTTTAACCAAAACCCGTGTGCCGCGCCTGCTGCGGTTCAGTCTTTGCCGGAACGCCAGATGGCAAAGAGTATCCAGACGCTGTTGGCGAAAGCGAGAAAGAAGCCCAGTTGTCCAAGAAAACTCAGGCTGGCCGGGGCATTGGGCACGGTCATGATGATGCTCGAACCGATCACCAGGGAGGCGGTCAGGATGCCCATGGTCAAGCGGTTGGCTGCATGGTTGAGCTGGTGGCCGAAATGATCCAGGCGCTTGAGGTCGAGATCGACCCGGAAATGTCCGCGCCGGGCCTTGCGGAATAGATGCGCCAAATCCCTGGGCAGGCCGGTGACGATCTCCATCATTTCACGCAGGCCGTGCCGCGCGCGCCCCATCAAGGCCTCCGGCGTATAGCGCCGCTCGACCATCGCCTGCAGGAACGGTTCCAGCCGATCGACCATATGGAAATCCGGGTCCAACTGGCGCCCCAGCCCCTCCAGCGTGATCAAGGCCTTGAACATCAAGGTCAGGTCGGGTGGCAGCGATAGATTGTTGTCGCGCATCACCGCGGTGACCTCGGACAGCAAGGGACCGATCTGGATGTCCTTGAGCGACAGATTGTCATAGCCGAACATCAATTCGGATATGTCATAGCCGAGCCGGTCCTCGTTGATGTCGACATCGCCGGCCCACTGGCTGAGCACATTGGCCAAGCCCTCCTCGTCCTTGAACACCAGGGCCTTGAGAAAGTCGACCAACTGTTCACGCCGCCGATCGGTCAAACGTCCGACCATGCCGAAGTCGATCATGCCCACGACATTGCCCGGCAGAAACACCACGTTGCCCGGGTGCGGGTCGGCATGGAAATAACCGTCGAGCAAGATCATCTTGAGCACGGCATTGCCGCCGCGTTCGGCCAGCAACGTCAAATCCAGCCCCGCCTCGCGCGCCTCCGCCAGACGGTTGGCCGGGATGCCGATCAGTTCTTCCTGCACGTTGACCATCTCGCTGCAATAGTCCCAGTAGACACGCGGGATGCGGACAGCCGGGTCGGCCGCGAAGTTGTGCGCGAACTTGTCGATATTGCGCGCCTCCTTGATCAGGTCGAGCTCGCGCATCAAGGATCGGCGCAATTGAAAGACGATGTCGAGCGGATGGTAGCGGCGCGACTCGGGCATCTCCAGTTCGATCAAACGCGCGAAATGGCCGAGGATGCGTAGGTCGGCCTCGATCTTGGGCACGATGCCCGGCCGGCGCACCTTCACCACGACCCGGCTGCCGTCCTTCAGCACCGCCCGATGTACCTGGGCGATCGAGGCCGCGGCAAAGGCCTCCTCGTCGAAGGATTCGAACACCTCGGCCAGAGGCGCCCCCAAGGCCCGTTCCAAATCAAGCCGGATGTCGGCGAACGGCACCGCCGGCACCCGGCTATGCAGCTGCTCGAATTCGGCGATCCACGCCGGCGGAAACACATCGACCCGCGTCGCCAGAATCTGGCCGAGCTTGACGAAGGTCGGGCCCAATTCCGTCAATGCCAGACGAATACGCACCGGCAGGTCGAGTTGGCTGATATCGCTGGCCGACTGCCAATGCAGCAGGCGCCCCGCGCGCTCCAAGATATGGCTCAGGCCGAGGATGCGCACCATATCGCCCCAACCGTAGCGGATCAGAACGGTGGCAATGTCGTGCAGGCGCGGCAGATCCCGCACCACCGAAAGCGTCTCCCGCAGCATTCGGTTTAGCGGGTCTTGGCGTCGATCGCGTCGGCCAAGCCGCGCAAGATACCCGAGGTCACCGCGGCCAAGCGGCCGCTGGCCTCCCGCACGGTCTGCCCCGCCTCGCTGGCGGCACCTGCGCCGGCAGCCGCGAGTTTGCCCTTCAATACGTCCAGCATATCGCGCACCTGGGTACCGGTGTCGGTGCCGTTATGCGACAAATGCTCGCGCAGGCGATCGAATTCGCCTTTCAGGGCGCCCTGCGTCTTCTCGCCGGTCTGTTTGAGCAGGTCCATCAGGTCGGCCTCCATGCGCCGTAGGGCGTCGCGGGCCTCGTTCAGATCCTGTTCGGAAAATTGCCGGCCCTGCCCGGCCGCTTCCTCGATCGCCATACGCATCGCATAGGTCGATCTGGCGATGGCCTGATCCAGACCGCCCACCGCTTCTTTCAGCGCGTCGCCTGTCTGTCCCGCGCGTTGGGCAAGGCCGGTGCCCAAGCCTGCCATCGCAGCCTGCATGACCGAGTGGATCGCCTTCGGATCGGCCTCGCGCTTGAGGATGGCATCGGTCACCAACTGCCTCACCCTGGTACGTAGATCGTCGTCGCGACTGGCGGCCTCGCGTACCGGTTCCATGACGTCTTGCGGATTTTCCGTGCTCATCATCGGCTCCTTTCCCACTCTGAGTATCGTCTGATACCTTCAATAGTAGACAAGCCGCGTTCGTGCTGGCCTAATGTGGCCGTTTCCAGCCATCGGATCGCCATGCGACGCCTTGCGCCTGTCATCCTTTCGTGTGCCACCTTACTGCTCACGGCCCCAAGCCTAGCAGAAGATGGGCTCGCCGATGGCATCAAGGAAAAAGCGAAGCCGCTGCTCTATGCCCTGAGCCTGCTCGGCACGCCCTATAAATTCGGCGGCACCAACCCGGAAAAGGGCCTCGATTGCAGCGGTTTCGTCCGCCAGGTCTATAAACAATCCGCCGAGCTCAGCCTGCCGCATAACGCAAAGGCGATGAGCCAAACCGGCGAGACCATCAACAAAGACGAGCTCAAACCGGGCGACCTCGTATTCTTCAATACCCTGAAGCGGCCGTTCTCCCACGTCGGCATCTATGCCGGTGAAGGCAAGTTCGTGCATGCCAGCAGCCGAGGCGAAAAGGAGGTCACCATCTCCAGCATGAACGACAGCTATTGGGCCAAGCGCTTCAGCGGTGCCCGCCGCCTGCCTGCGGCAGAATAAGCCCTGTCCGCGCAACACCCCGCTTAGCGAGCGCTAGACCAGTTCAAACCCAGCCGGGCCATCATCCGCCGGCGACTGACCGGGGTGTGCGCGGCCAAGATCAGGGGGAGCCCCAGGCCACACAGCCAATGCAGCCTGGACAACCAATCCTGGTTTGCCTCGTTGGCGAAATACCACAAGGCATAACCGGTCAGCACCAGCCAGACACACACCGCCACCATAAGCAGACCGCCCGCACGGTTCCTGGCCCGTGCCCAGGCTAGTTTCATATGGACCGGTACCAGGCTACCGAGCACGGTCAGCACGATCATCGCCAACAGGCCATGCAGACGCAACGACCAAGGCTCCAGCCAATGCGGGCGCGGCCCGAAATCACCCTCGGTAGCCAGGTAGTAATGAAGCAGCAGCCATGCGACACCGCTGAGCCAAAGCGCCGAGAATGCCAACGACACGGCCTTGCGTTGCCAGGCCGGCAAACGGATCACGCATCTAGACACGCCGGAAAGCCTTCCTTTCAAGCGAGCACGGCTCCTGCTGGGCGCTACCCGACAACCACAACGGCATGACGGCGGCACCCTCATCAGACCGCAACAGGCAGGCATGCGCGCCACAAGATC
>JAJZTV010000034.1 GCA_021847385.1 Pseudomonadota bacterium
GGCGATGCAGACAGATTGTCCCAGCCGAGCGTGATCTCATAGGCGCTTTCGTGCGGCGGTTTGCGTCGTTGGATCATGCGGTGTTTGGAGGCGCCCCAGCGTAACTTGAGTTTGTTGAGCAGCACCGAATAGGCCGGCCAATCGGCTTCGGGCGGCAAAGTCAGGCCCGCCTTGACGCGTCGGGTCCTGATCGCATTGCCGAGCATGGCCAATTGCCTGGCGATGCCAGACGTTTCGAAAAACAGGGTGGACTGTGCTTTTGTGTAGTGACGGGTCGAGGGCTGTGGCGGATTATCCATGTCGGCTTGGATATGGAACGGGGCAAGGGATTTTCCGGCCGCATTGGCCGGGGCGATGTTGGCCATGCCGGCGGTGCGTACAGCCAGGTCCCGTGTCCAGTCGAGTTCTTGCCCGGTGAACTGGTAAGGGTCGGCCAGCGCGAGCAAGAGCATGGCCTTGTAGGTCTCCACCAGCTCGCCGCCTTGCGGGGTGGCGGCGATGCCGAAGTGCTGTGCGCAAAGGTAGCTTTGGTGCAGATCGAGCCAGAGGCCGGTTGGCAGCGCGGTATGGTTCCGATAGCAGCTCAGCGTCAGCCGGCCGGTGCAGTCGAGCAAGTCCGACAACAGCTTGCCGACGGTCGCGCCGTCTTGGCTGCGCGACAAGGCATCGAGGATGAGTCGTTTCTGTGTGGTGGCCAGTTCGCCGAGCAGGGTCTGACCGAGCTCAAGTGTGCGGTATTGCGGCTTGGGCAAGGGTAGCGTCTGGCCGTCCAGGCCCGGCACCAGTTTGTCGGCCAGATGATAGACGCTGGTCTTGAGCAGGTCGGCCAAACGGGCGCGGTGGCTGGCCGGCAGCTCGATGCGGTTGAAGGCGCTCAAGAAGCGGCCGAGTTTTTCGGCGGCTTCGGCGGGGTTGGAAATAGGGAGTTTGGCGAGCCAGGATCCAACTTGATCGGGGCTGAAGTCCAGGTTTATAGTGCTCGCCGCCTTGGGTTTCGGCGGCAGTTGGTAGAGGGGCAGCATCGTCGAGGAATTCTCCCTGCCATTCGAGGCATTTTAACGGATTTTCGGTCTTCCGGATGGCGCGAGCGTGCACCCGATACCACGGGCGATTTTGCTAAGGAAAGATGAAGATGTCGAAGCGCATATTGGCAGTGCTGCTGTTGAGTATTCTGGCCACGGCGGCACAGGCGTTTACCTTGACCGACAGCACGGGCAAGGTGCATCGGCTCGCCGACTATAAGGGCAAATGGGTGCTGGTGAATTTCTGGGCGACATGGTGCCCGCCCTGTTTGGAGGAAATCCCCGACTTGATCGCGCTGCACGAGAGCAAGAAAAACAAATTGGCCGTGATCGGGGTGGCGATGGAGTATCAAGATCCGAAATACGTGCTGGACTTTGCCGATCAGCAGATGATCAGTTACCCCATCGTGTTGGGTAATAGCGCGGTGGCGAAGCAGATCGGCCCGGTGCGCGGCTTGCCGACGACCTACCTGTTCAACCCGCAAGGCAAGATGGTGGCCTACAACGTCGGCGCCTTGTCGCGCGCCGACGTCGAGAAATACATCTCGGCAAACAAATAACCCGGACGAGGAGGTCTGTATGGGCATGCGATGGTTGTTGCTGGTGTTGGCCTTGTGTAGCTGGCCGGCCTCGGCCGAGGTGCGCGATCCCTTGAGCTATTTCTTCATGCCCAAACTGGGCGATTTCAAGGCCGAGCTGGACACGGCCAAGCAGGAAGGCAAGACCGGCGTCTTGTTGATGTTCGAGCTTGAAGACTGCCCGTGGTGCCACCGCATGAAAGCGACCATCCTGAACCAGTCGGACGTGCAGGACTGGTATCGCCAACACTTCTCGATTTTCAACGTCGATGCCAAGGGCGATACGGCGATGGTCGACTTCGCCGGCAAGCAGACCACGGAAAAGGCCTTCGCCGTGGAACAGCGGGTACGGGCGACGCCGGTTTTTATTTTTTACGACCTGAGCGGTAAGGTGGCCTATCGCTACACCGGCGCGACGCAGAGCAAGGAAGATTTCCTGTTGCTCGGCCGCTATGTGGCGGAAGGCGCCTATAAATCGCAAGCCTTCAACGTATATAAGGCGCAGGCGGGCAAGCAATGAGGCGATGGGCAGTCTTGCTGGCACTGCTGCTGGCACCGCCGGTTTGGGCGGAAGGCAAACCGCTGACGCTGGACGACGTGTTGGCCTATGCCGATGCGCCGCATCCGCAGTTGGACAGTGCGCTGGCCCGCCGCGAGGCCGCCGAGGCCGAGCTGGCGCTGGCCGACAGCTTCAACGACGTCCGCCTGAATCTCGAAGGCACCTTGCGCACCGGGCGCAACCCCGTTTTCCGCGACAAGTTCAAGGACGACAACGGCCTGCGGCTCAATTTGCGCAAGACCTTGCTCGATGGCGGCCGCAGCGAGGCGACGCTTGCCGCCGACCGGCTCGATGTCCAGGCGCGCGACCTTCAGTTGCTGGATACCCGGGCGCAGCGGCGCATTGGCTTGATGAGCCGCTTCTTCGATGTGCTTTTGTCCGACTTACGCTATGCGGCGGATAACGAGTTCATGGCGACGGACTATGTCACTTGGGATGACAGCCGTGACCGGCAGCGGCTGGGCATGCTGTCGACGGCGGATATGGCCGCGCTGGAGGCGACCTACAACGAGTCGCGTCTGCGTCGAAACGATGCCGACCGCAAGGTGCGGGAAAAGCGGTTGAAGCTGGCCGCCGCGATGAATCGTCCCAACGATTTGCCGAACGACGTGGCCGATCCGGATTTGGCCAGCAACAACCGGCCGCTGCCCGAGTTCGAGCCCTTGCTGGCGGTCATGGAGAAGGACAATCCCCTGCTCAAGGCGCAACGGCAAATGCTGGACGCGGCTCAGCATCGCTTGACCGCGATTCGCGCAGACGACATGCCTAGCGTCGAATTCGAGGCCGAGGCCGCGACTTGGAGCCGCGAAACGGCAACGCGTGACGACTTGCGTGCGGGGTTCAATGTGGTGTGGCCCCTGTATCAAGGCAAACGCGTCGATGCGCGCATGGCCAAGGAGCAGGCGCAGTTCCATCTGCTCCAGGCGCAATATGAACAGATGCGTTTGGATATGCGCGAGGCCTTGTACGAGACATGGCAGGCCATCCAGTATCTGCGCGATACCGAGCGCCCCGCGGCCACGGTCCATGCGACCCTGCGCGACGCCCAACTGGAGAAGGCGCGGGCGGTTTACGAGTTGGAGATCAAGGCCAGACTGGGGCCCGCCATGGCGGAAACGCAAGCAGCGCTGTGGCGAAAACGCGCAGTCGAGTATCAACTGGCATTGACGTGGGCACGCCTGGAGGCCTTGGTAGGCAGCCCGATCGATGCGGCATGGGGGAAGGCTAAGTGAAAAAAATCCTGAGTATCGTGGCCTATGTGCAGGCCGGTCTGGTCTTGTTCATCGCGGGCGGCGCGAGCGCAGCGGATTATTCCGCCGTGCTGCAGTGGTCGCAGTTGTCGGCCGTATCGACCGCCGTGCCGGGCCGGGTCGAGCGTGTCTTGGTCCAGGCCGGCCAGCAGACGAAGCCGGGCGAACTGTTGCTGGCGCTCGACCAGGCGGCCTATCAAGCCGAGGTCATGGCGGCGCGCGCCGAGCTTGCCGGGCTGAGCGCGGACGAGGCCGAGGCCAAGCGCAATCTCGACCGCGAACAGGAGCTGTATAACCGCACCATCACTCCGACCACCGAGCTCGACGCCGCCAAGCTGCGCTATGCCCAGGCCAAGGCAAAGCTGGATGCCGCCCAAGCCCGCTTGGAACACGCCCGCCACCGCCTGGCCGAAACCGAAATCCACGCGCCGTTCCCCGCCTTGGTCGTCGAACGCCAAGCCGAGCCGGGCGTCGTCGTGTCCCAATGCCCGCCGCAGCCCTTGCTGACCCTGGCGCGCAGCGACGAGATGCTGGCCCGCGCCGTGCTGAGCCCGGCCCAGGCGGCCGGCGTGAGCCTGGGCGCGGCCGTCACTGTGGCCGTCGGCGACAAGGGCCATGCCGGCAAGGTGCGCGGCCTGCGCTATGTCAGTGGCGACAAGCCCGGCTACCTGCTCGACGTGGCGATCCCGCGCCCGGCGCATGCCCTGGCGGGGCAGGCGGCGACGATCAAGCTGCCCTGATTCGCGGTGGTTGAAATGCGAACGGGCCAGAGCGATCTGGCCCGTTTTGTTTTGTTAGAGAGTTTGTTATTTCTTCCACCAAGATGAATGGGTGTCATGCCAAATAATGGACGCAGGCACGGTTTTTCGTTCATTTATGGGGGTGAACTGCGGTCTTGGCTCTCGAATAAAATTTGTGTCTATCTTTGCGTCAGGGCCATAAAGCGGATTTTTTATGATCCTGTAGTTTGCCTCATAGTCACCCCCGGTCATCAGGGCGCCATTTTCATACCACTCTTTGTATTCAATGTGCCTAGTGGCAATGTCGTAATGTACGGGCTTTAGTACGAGCCCTTGATCAGCCCACCAATAGTAGGTTCGCCCGAAATAAAGGCTGTGAAAGTAGCGTTCATATAGGCGAGGTCGAAAGGGCTGATCTCCTAATGGTTTGTATAGAGGTACCAGCCATAAAATGGCGATCCCTCTTTTGGCATACCCCGATGTTCGCTTAAAGATGTTTGTTATGCTGAGAGCGCTTGCTTGTACTTCAATTGCAATCGGTATCCCATTTATTCTTCCGCTAACATCCGGCCTGAGTTCTGGGATTTTCTTTTCCTTGTTCTCCTTGATGGGACGTTCGATGTCCCAATTCCCGCCAGGATGGGCCTTACGCAATAATGAGCAAAGTTCAGTCTTGCATTGGTAGTGCAGGGCACTTTCTTTTGGGCCTATGGTAGGGCTTAGTCTTGCGATATGGGCAAAGTGATCTTGTTTTTCTATGCATTTGTGGATGAGAGCATCTGAGTGACAAGTTGGGCAATAAAATGGTCCATCAGCTTTTGTTGCTATGGATGCATGAATTTCCCTATGGGAATATAGATTCCGTGCGATACCACCGAGTAACCCATCACAACCAATTTCTTCTGCTTCGCGCCGCTGGTATTCATTCTCGGCCATGATGGAAAAGAGCGCCGGAAAGTCTTAATTTGGCAGACTAACCGTGTGCCAAGGCAGGCACGGCCTTCAACTGCTTGCCCATCGTCGCTTCGGTCACCTTCAAGTCATATGCGGCTTGCAGATTGAGCCAGTATTGCGGCGACTGCTCGAAGGCGCGTGCAAACAGCAGGGCCAGTTCGGCCGTGACCGGGCGGCTGCCATTGACGACGTGCGAGACGCGCATGGCCGACACGCCGATGGCGCGGGCGAACTGGGCCTGGGATAGCCCCAGCTCCTCCAGCATCTCGCGCAGGAACTCGCCGGGATGGATGGGTGGCAAACCGTTTTTGCTCATGGCCTGTCCTTTCAATGGTAATCGGCGATCTCGACCTCGAAGGCATCGCCGTTCTCGTAGCGGAAGCAGAGCCGCCATTGGTCGTTGACGCGGATGCTCCACTGGCCGCCTCGATTGCCCTTGAGCATTTCCAGCCGGTTCGAGGGTGGCAGACGTAAATCCTCGATCCGCGTGGCAGCATGCAGTTGGGTCAGCCGCATCGCCGCGCGTTGCCGAATGGCCGGGGGTAGGCGTTTGGATTTGCCCGTGGCAAAGAATTGCTCGGTTTCGGGGTCGGCGAAGGTCCGGATCACCGAGCCAATATAAACATCGTGTTTACGATAGTCAAGGCGCTGTTTGGGCGGGTGCCCCGAGAAGCCTCAGGCCTCGTCCGGAAAACTCTCCGGCTCCTCCTCGAAGAAACCCACCCGCTGCCAGGAGTTCTCGTTCAACTGCACTTCGTATTTGGCCCAGCGGGCGAATTCGGCCAGGGTGCAGACGCCGCTCTTGCGCCGGCAGGTGCCGGCCATGCCTTTGAACGACACGGTCTGTTCGCCGCTTTCGGCATCGAGCGAAAATTCCAGCACCTGGCGCACGCCCCAGGTGCGGCCGTAGGCGCCGTTGCTGTAGTACTTGCCGGGCTGGATGGCATCAGGGGCGAGGGGCATGGCGGGCTCGAAAAGGTGTCATGGTAAAAGTTGCCTGGTCGACTCGGACTAGAGCGGGGCGGCGTCTACCGCATAGGGCCAACCCTTGATGCCGCCGGCCAGGGACAAGGCCTTGATGTTGCGTTCGCGCAGCAGGAAGGCGCCGGCCATGCTGCGCCGGCCGCTGCGGCAATAGACGATGTAGGTGGCCTCGGGATCGAGCGTGTGGATTTGCGCGCGCAGGGTGTCCAGGGGCAGCAGGGTGGCGCCGGGGATGCGCGACTCTTCGTATTCCAGGTCGTAGCGGCAGTCGATCCAGCTGGCCTTTCCGCTGTCGACCATGGCCAGGGCCTGCTCGGGTGCGATCTCCTCGACGAAGCCGGGCTTGATCAGGGCGTCGAAGTCGGCTTTTTCCAGCACCAGCAGGTGGCCGGGCGCGGTCATGGTGACGGTGGCATTGCGGTAGCCGTCCTGCAGCAGGGCCTCTTCGCCGAAACCGTCACCGGAACTCAGCTGGGCGACGCAGCCGGTCTCGCCACTCATGGCGTCGGTGCGGATGACCTCGGCCTCGCCCGAGTCGACGATGTAATAGGCGTCGCCTTTCTCGCCCTGCTTGATCACGGTTTCGCCGGCCTGCACGGCCCGCGGCCGCATGCGCTTGAAGGCTTCGGCGGCGTTTTCCAGCGGCAGGTGGCGGAACAGGCCGATCTGCTTGATCAGACCGATGCGGCGGTGCAGTTCGGGGTTGTCGGAGAAGGCTTCGCTAAAGCGCTCGTTCCAGCCGGCCAGCTCGTCGGTGGTGTCGCCATCGAGGACGAGGTAGCGCACCTCGGTCACGGCCTGGACTCGCCTCCGCGCGGCGGCGCCGAGGAAGGTGAAGGGCGCGCCGGGCTCGGGTGCGTTCAGTATTCGACAACTGAGATGCGTTGTCTTGTCCGGGGCTACCCAGTTGCGTTCGGCTCGTGCCGTGCCTTGGAGCAGCAGCAGGTGCAGGCGCTCGCTGCCGGCCTCGTCGAGCAGGAGGTCGCCAGCCTGTGCCATGACGACGGGACGGTTCTCCAGCAGGTGTTCCAATTGCTTGAGTGGGATGTGGCTGAACAATTTTAGGGTGCGCAGGTGTCTGGCCAAGTCTTTCATCGGCATGGTCTCGGTCAGCGGGTTAGTCGGCGATAGATGTCGGCCACCTTCATCGGCAGCAGGCGCACCTCGTCGAGGATGATATAGCGGGCGGCGCCGTACATGTGCGGCAGGTAGTCGCGCGCCTCTTTGTCGATGGTGATGCAGAAGGGGTGGATGCCGGCGCGCCGGGCCTCGACCAGGGCCATGCGGGTGTCCTCGATGCCGTAGGGGCCGCGGTAGCCGTCGAAGTAGTCGTCGGGCTTGCCGTCGGACAGGGTGATCAGCACGCGGGTTTTGGCCTGCACCGCGTTCAACAGTTTGGACAGGTGGCGGATGGCGAAGCCCATGCGGGTGTAGTCCTGTGCCTCGATGCCGGCGATGCGGGCCTTGACCTCGGCGGAATAGGGTTCGTCGAAGGTCTTGATGCGGAACAGCTCGCAGCGCTTGCGGGTCTGGCCGGAGAAGCCGTAGATGGCGTAGCGGTCGCCCAGGCGCTCGAGCGATTCGGCCAGCAGGATCAGGGCCTCGCGCTCGGCCTCGTTGATCCAGCCCCGGGTGCTGCCGGACATGTCGACCATGAAGGCCACCGCGATGTTGCGCTCGGCCCGGTGCAGGCGGGTGAACAGGCGGTCGCTCATCTCGCGGCCGTCGGCGGCGTCGGCGATGGCCTCGACCAGGGCGTCGAGGTCGACTTCGTCGCCATGGACCTGGCGCTTCTCCAGCCGGTCTTCGTCGCGCATGGCCTCGAAGCTCTTGCGCAGGCCGCGCAAGAGGCCGGCGTATTTGTCCAGGGTGGCGCGGTGGAAGGCGGGGTCGCCCGGCTTCACCTCCTTCTCGCGCATGACGCACCAGTTCTTGCGGTAGTGCTGGCGCTTGTAGTCCCACTCGGGATAGAACAGCGCGCCTGCCTCGTGATAGGTGCCTTGCCAGACGGCATCGGGGTCGGTGGCGCGGTCGGTGAGCAGGCTGGGGTCGTAGTCGCCGGGGCCGGCCGGCACCAGGTATTCGTCGGGGATCTCGCCCAGGTCGAGTTGGATCGAGGTGAGCAGTTCCTTCACCTGTTGCGGCGGGGCGACCGGGGCGCCGTCCAGGGTGAGTTCCAGCACGTCGAGGCTGTCTGCCTCGTTGTCTTGCTTGACCTCGAATTTGGCTGCTTGTGCGTCTTCGCCGCCGGGTGCGGCCTCTTCCTGGCGCTGGTGTTCTTCGGCCAGTTCGGCCAGCTTCACCCGCAGCAGCATCTTTTCTTTTTCCACCCGCGCGGCCAGGCAGGCGGCCACGGCCTCGGGCCGCAGCTCGCCGCCGAAGCAGAAGCGAGGGACGTCATTCAATTCGTAGGCCTGGGGCAGCAGGCGCAGGCTGTCGGCCAGCGCGGCCTCGCGTGTGAGCAGCGGCGCGGCGAGGGCCTGCCAGGCCGGGGAGAGATGTTCTGCCTGCTGGGCCTTGAGTTGTTGCATGACGCGATAGAGGCCGGGCAGCTCGCGCCCGAGGCAGGCCTCGATCCGAATGGTCTCCAGGGCTTGCAGGTGAGCCAGCGCTCGCTCGGGCTCGGCAAAACCGGCGCAGGCGGTGGCCAGGTCGGCGCGAAAACTGCCGAAGCGGGTCTGGCCCCAGAGCAGGGCGACCGTGGCCTTGGCCAGGCGAAAGTTGTCGTCCAGCGTGGCCATTTGGGCGATCACCGCCGGCAGGAAGATGCGCTCGCTGTCGGTATAGGCGGCCTCGCCCTGTTCCAGGCGCAGGCGGCGGCCGGACAGGCCGCGCAGGAAGTTGGCCAGCACCGGGGCGATGTCCTCGAACAAGGCACCAGCCGCGTGCTCGTGCCGAATCTGCACGAAGTTGTGCACTTGCTCGATCACCTGCAGCGCACTGCGCAGGCCTTGGCGGTCGTAGGCATCGCAGGCGTGCACGGCCCAGGCCTCGATCAGCCGGCGGTCCATCTGTTGCAGCAGTTCGGGCGCGCGCAGGGCGAACTGGTGGGCGAGGGTGAGGTGGGTGCTGGCGATGCGCCGCACCCAGTCGAGGATGAAGCGCAGTTCGTCCTGCGGCAGCGGAGCGAGTTGCGCGGCCAGCGTGTCGGTGTGGATGAAGCTGAACTCGACGTCGAGGCTGACGTTGAGCTCGGCCTCGATCTCCGCGGCGGTCAGCGCGGCCTGGGCCATAGGTAGGGTGCACTCTGTGCACCGGTCTTGGCTTGGTGCGTGGAACGCACCCTACGTGCTTGGGCTTGGTGCGTGGGACGCACCCTACGATGCAGGCGCATCAGAAGATGGAAGAGGACAGCTCTTCGACCGCCGCCAGCATGTCGGCGTCGTCGGTGATGGCTTGGGCCACGGCGGCGCGGCAGGCGGAGACCGGCTCGACCCCGCTACTGATCAATTTGCCGGCGTGGACCAGCAGGCGGGTGGAGGCACCCTCTTCCAGGCCGGAGCCCTTGAGGTTGCGGGTGAGCTGGGCGAACTTGACCAGCTTTTCGGCCAGTGCGGCATCGACCTTGGCCTCGTTGGCGATGATCTTGCGTTCCAGTTCCGGTGCCGGGTAGTCGAACTCCATGGCGACGAAGCGCTGGCGGGTGGACTGCTTGAGGTCTTTGAGCACGCTCTGGTAGCCGGGGTTGTAGGAGATGGCCAGGCAGAAGTCGGCCGGTGCTTCCAGCAACTGGCCCAGCTTCTCCATGGGTAGGGCGCGGCGGTCGTCGGCCAGGGGGTGGATGACCACCATGGTGTCCTTGCGTGCCTCAACGATCTCATCGAGATAGCAGATGCCGCCCACGCGCACGGCGCGGGTGAGCGGGCCGTCGACCCAGACCGTCTCGCCGCCCTTGACCAGGAAGCGGCCGACCAAGTCGGAGGCGGTGAGGTCGTCATGGCAGGACACCGTGATCAGCGGCCGCTTCAGGCGCCAGGCCATGTACTCCATGAACCGGGTCTTGCCGCAGCCGGTGGGGCCTTTGAGCAGCACCGGCAGCCGGTTCTTGTAGGCCGCCTCGAAGATGGCGATCTCGTCGCCCACCGCCTCGTAATAGGGCTCCTCGGCGATGTAGTGCTCTTCCGGGGCGAGGCTGTGGGCGGCGGTGTTCATGGCTGCTTAGTCGTTGCCGCCGCAGCTGAGATCGCCGGGCTTGCACTCGCCGGAATACTTCTCGTCTTCCAACTTGTCGCGGTTGGCCTCGAACTCGGCGCGGAACTGCTCGGCCTTGGCCTTGAGCCGGTCGATACGGGCCTCGTAGACGCCCTCGCGCTCGGTCAGCGCCTTCTCGTTGAACAACACGTGCTTCAAGAAGGTGTAGCCGAATTCCATCAGCTTCTCGTCGTCGGCCACCAGTTCGGCCATCTGCTCGACCGGGATGTCGTAGGTGCGGTTGAACGACTCGCTGATGACGAAGGCGCGGAAGCGGTCGAGGTCGTAGCTGGCCATGAAGAACAGTTGGTTGGAAATGATGGGCGGCTTGCCGATGGCGGGGCCGGCCGATTTCTTCTTCAGGATGAGCTGGCGCCAGCCGCGGCCCTTTTCGTCGTAGTCGTCGACGCCTTGTTCATGGCGATACTGGTCGATGGTGAGCTTGCGGTCTTCCTGGTGGCCCAGGCAGGTCTTTTCCGTCACCAGGGCATAGGCTTGGCGGTCGGTGAATTCGTCGGAGCGGCGGATGGAGAGCAGGGCGACTGGGTAGTAGCGGCAGGCGGTGGGCCGGTTCTGATAGACGCTGCAGCCTTCCTCGACCATGAATTGGCAGGCGGTGCCGCCCTCGACCGCGCGCAGCTTGACGCCGGGGGTGCCGTCCTTGTCGATCTCGTAGGGCACGGTGTACTTCTGCAGAAACTCGCCGGAGGCGATGCCGAAGTGGTTCTTCAGGCGCAGGATGTCGTAGGGGGTGAGGCTGATGTCGATGTTGCCGCAGCAGACGTTCCAGCACTTCACGCCGCGGTGGCAGCGGAATTGGATTTCGGTGTCGCCCTCGAGCATGTTGGGCATGACCGGGCTTTGGTCGAAGGGGGCGTCCTTGGCCAGGTTCTTGAATTGATCGTCGTAGTCTTGCATGGTGGTGCCTCGTTGAATGCTGCCGTTTCCAGTTGACCCGGCAGGGATGGGTCGGTTCGAAACGATAAGACGGAAAGGCGCGAATTTTACCGGAGATCACGCCCTGGCGTCTTTACGCTAAAGCCATGACGCAAATGCGTTTTTACATCGTGTAGAAGAAAAAACCGGGCGCCTTGTGGGCGCCCGGTTTCTTTAGTGCTGTGCCTGCTGCTTAGTGGGCGGCGGGCTTGAACAGCTTGGATTTGTCCACCAGGTCGACGTGCTTGCGCTTGAAGCAGGTCCACTTTGCGGTGTTCTTGTCGTAGATGGAGTTCACGAAGCAGTGCCAGTTTTCCTCGTCGACGAAGTTCTTGTCGGCGCGGTAGTAGAAGCCGGGGTAACGGCTTTCCTGGCGGAACAGGATGTGCTGCAGGTGGGCTTCGGCGGTCAGGATGCGGTGGTAGTTCTCCCAGGCACGCAGCAGTTCATGCAGGTCCTTGGCACGCATCTTCTGGGCATCTTCCTTCAGCATGTCCAGTTTCTCCTGCGCCACGTTGAGCATGTGCTCGTTCGTGATGTAGTAGGTCGCGACACCGGCCACATACTCGTCCATGATCTTCTGCAGGCGGAACTGCAGCATCTTGGGCGTGATGTAGTTGGGGTTGACGTCGATCGCCGTGGTGTAGTCCTTGAACTCGATGTAGTTGCGGACCGGCTTGTAGATGTCTTCCACCAGCTGCTCCACCGGGGTGTCGAGCTCGGGTTTCCAGTCCTTGTTGTCCAGGCAGAACTTGACCATGGCCTTGGCGGCCAGGCGGCCCTCGGCATGGGAACCGGAGGAGAACTTGTGACCGGAAGCGCCCACGCCGTCACCGGCGGTGAACAGGCCCTTGACCGTGGTCATGGAGCGGTAACCCCAGTGCCAGCCGGAGGGCAGGTGGTCGGGCACGCCAGGCAGATCTTCCTTGGTCGGGGCGCCGACGTCGTCGGGACCGGAGACCCAGATGCCGCAGCAGCCGGAGTGCGAGCCGAGCAGGTAGGGCTCGGTCGGCATCAGCTCGGAGTTCTTCTTCTCGGGCTCGATGTTCTCGCCAACCCAGATGCCGCACTGGCCGACGCACATGTCCAGGAAGTCTTCCCAGGCCTCGGCTTCGAGGTGCTTCACCTCGCGCGGGGTCAGGGTCTCGCGCAGCTTGGCCAGGGCGGTCACGGTGTCCATGTAGATGGGGCCGCGGCCTTCCTTCATTTCCTTGAGCATCAGGTGGTTACGCAGGCAGGAAGCGGGAACGGCAGCCTGACCGTACGGGGGGTAGTCGTTCAGCAGTTCCTTG
>JAJZTV010000035.1 GCA_021847385.1 Pseudomonadota bacterium
TCAAGCTCACCGTGCGGCGCGACGGCAAGACCCACTTCATGGAATTCAACCGCGGTGTGCCGATCGACCGTCTGATCGAGGTGCAAAACGGCGTCGAGGTCTCCCCGCTCAAGGTGCTCGGCGACACCCATCGTTCCGGCACCGAGGTGCAGTTCCTGGCCGACGAGGAGATCTTCGGCCATGTCGAATTCCACTTCGAAATCCTGGCCAAGCGCATCCGCGAACTGTCCTTCCTGAACAACGGCGTGAAGATCGAGCTGATCGACGAGCGCGACGGCCGGCACGAGAACTTCGCCCTGTCCGGCGGGGTCAAGGGCTTCGTCGAATACATCAACCGGACCAAGACCATCCTGCACCCCAACGCCGTCTGCGCGGTGGGCGAGGCCAATGCCGCTGGCGTCACCATCTCGGTCGAGGTGGCCATGCAGTGGAACAGCAGCTACCAGGAACAGGTGCTCTGCTTCACCAACAACATCCCGCAATCGGACGGCGGCACCCACCTGACCGGCCTGCGCGCGGCGATGACCCGGGTGATCAACAAATACATCGAAGAAAACGACATCGCCAAGAAGGCCAAGGTCGAGATCACCGGCGACGACATGCGCGAAGGCCTGGCCTGCGTGCTGTCGGTCAAGATGCCCGACCCCAAGTTCTCCTCGCAGACCAAGATGAAGCTGGTCTCGTCCGAGGCGCGGCCGGCGGTGGAAGAGGTGGTCTCGCAAAAGCTCAACGACTTCCTGCAAGAGAACCCGAACGACGCCAAGACCATCTGCGCCAAGATCGTCGAGGCCGCCCGCGCCCGCGACGCCGCGCGCAAGGCCCGCGACATGACCCGGCGCAAGGGCGTACTCGATTCCGCCGGCCTGCCCGGCAAGCTGGCCGACTGCCAGGAAAAGGACCCGGCCAAATCCGAGCTGTACCTGGTGGAGGGCGACTCCGCCGGCGGCTCGGCCAAGCAGGGTCGCGACCGCAAGTTCCAGGCCATCCTGCCGCTCAAGGGCAAGATCCTGAACGTGGAGAAGGCCCGGTTCGACAAGATGCTGGCCTCGCAAGAGGTCGCCACCCTGATCACCGCCATGGGTACCGGCATCGGCAAGGACGACTACAACCCGGACAAGCTGCGCTACCACCGCATCATCATCATGACCGACGCGGACGTCGACGGCTCGCACATCCGCACCCTGTTGCTGACCTTCTTCTACCGGCAGATGCACGAGCTGGTCGAGCGCGGCCACATCTACATCGCCCAGCCGCCGCTGTACAAGGTCAAGCAGGGCCGGCAGGAGACCTACCTCAAGGACGACAACGAGCTGCGCCAATACCTGCTGCGCGAGGCCCTGAAGTCCGGCGAACTGGTGCCGGGCAAAGACGCCGAGCCGCTGGCCAACGAGAGCTTCGAGCAGATCGCCCGCGAATTCCTGCTGGCCGAAGCGGTCATCGACCGCCTGGCCCGGCGCATGGATGCCGGCCTGCTCTACGCCCTGCTCGCCTTGCCCAGCGCCGACCTGACCAGCAAGGACGGCGCCAAGGCCGCCAGCGCCGCGCTATCCAAGGAACTCACCCGCCTGGGCACCCCGGCCAAGATCACCGCCGAATACGACGAGGACAACGAGTTCTACAAGCTGCTGGTGGTCAAGACCCGGCACGGCATCACCTTCACCACCGAGCTGGACCACGAGTTCTTCCACAGCGGCGACTACGCCCAGTTGCACAAGGTCGCCCAGGTGCTGGACGGCCTGATCGGCAAGGGCGCCGAGATGCGCCGCGGCGAGAACAAGAAGCCTATCGCCGATTTCAAGGAAGGCATCGACTGGCTGCTGGGCGAGGTCAAGAAGAACCTCGGCATCCAGCGCTACAAGGGCCTGGGCGAGATGAACCCCGAGCAGCTGTGGGAGACCACCATGGACCCGGCCGTGCGCCGCCTGATGAAGGTGCAGATCGAAGACGCCATCGCCTCCGACGAGATCTTCACCACCCTGATGGGCGAAGAGGTCGAGCCGCGCCGGCGGTTTATCGAGACCAATGCCTTGGGTGTGCGAAACCTCGACGTTTAAAGCTCGAGAGATTCGACGGCAACGGCCCGGCCCATGAAGCTACCGAATGCCGACAAGGCCGTTGTCGATGCCGAAAAGCTGCACGAGTATTGCCTGAACCCCAACCATCCCGAGGGGCGGCACAAGGCCCGCGTCTTCCGTGCGGCATTGGATATCGGCCAAGAAGAGGCCGAATGGCTGCGTGGCGCCATCCTGGCGGCCTTGAAGGAAGCGGAAGTCGTGTGGGCGGAGGAAACCCCTTACGGTTGGCGCTATGATGTCGATATCCCGCTCACGCGCGCAGGCAAGTCCGCCGTCGTGCGCACCGGCTGGATATTAGGCAGGAACCGGGAGGCACCCCGTCTTGCCACATGCTTCGTGAGGTGATCGGATGAAATTGTTGGATACCGTTGCGCTTAATCACGCGATGCCGGAAAAGGGCCTGCCTGCCGGTTTGGTCGGCGTACTCGTGGAAGAATGGGAACCCGGCGTGTTCGAGGTCGAATTCGCCGACTTGGACGGCCGTACCTATGCTCGGGCCGCGCTCAGGGAGCAGGACTTGCTCGTCTTGCACCACTCCATCGGACTGGAGAAACGAGCGGCCTGATGGAAACAATCGAGCCGTGTCGGCGCTGCATCGGAGCCAAAATGCTGTGCCGCGAAACTCAGGACGCCCTTGAGGTGCCGGCCTGGCACAAAGAGGTGCTCGACCAACGGATCGTCCGCATTGCCAACGGCAAGGAAACCACGTCGCTGTGGGAAGAAGCCAAGAAACGCATCCGCGAGCAAGCTGACGCCGCAGACGCGCTTGCGCATCGCGTGCCTAGCGCGTTCCCTTCGCCCTCTCCTACGACCAGCAAGGCGATCATTTGACGGTGATAGCCACACTAAACTGCTGGCTGAACCCGGCATCGATAGCAACACGGTTGGAAAGGCGCTAAATCATGCGTCATTGCGGTCTACTTGCAATAGGCACGGAGCACGATGGACGATCTCATTGAAGCACTGAAAGCGCGTATTAGCAGCCCTGTGCTAGGTTGGTTTAGTTTGGCGGTACTTGCGCTTAATTGGAAAGCTTTCTTTTTTCTGGTCGTTCAGGACGGTGATGTTCTTGGCCGAATTCAATACTTTGAGGCGAATACAAGAGTTGATTCGCTAACGCTATGGCCGCTGTTGCTAGCAGTTGTCTTTGCAGCGCTCTACCCGTGGATTATTCTCCTTTTGGGTTGGCTAACAACCAAACCGGTTGAGTTGAAAGAAATGTTGCAAGCGCGGTCCGAGCACAAGCTGATAATGGAAAAAAAGCAGCTCGAAGAAGCGCGGTCAAGGTTATTAGCGGACCGTGAATTCGAGCTTATAGAAAGGGCCACGCGGGATCAGAAGGTAGAAGAGCTTGATAACGAAGGCCTTAAAAACAAGCTCAAGGCAGAGCTAGATCAACTGCGGGCACAAAGCGATTCGTCAAAGAACTTTGAGCGTCACAAAGAACTCATGGAGATAGCCACTAGCTATCGCACTAAGGCCGATAAGCCCGGTGAGAGGGTGGAGGATCGAGAGCTCTTTCTCGAACGAGCGCGGGAGCTTGAGGATGAAGCCTATAACCTAATTAAGCCCTCTGAGCCGCCGTTCTGACAAATTACGTCCATTCGTTTGAAATTAAATCAATGCAAATCTGGGTCGACGCCGACGCCTGCCCGGCGGTGATCAAGGACATCCTGTTCCGCGCCGCCGAGCGCATCCAGACCCCGCTGACCCTGGTCGCCAACAAACTGCTGCGGGTGCCGCCTTCCCCCTGGCTCAAGGCCGTGCAGGTGCCCGGCGGCTTCGACGTCGCCGATGCCGAGATCGCGCGGCGCTGCGAGCCGGGCGATCTGGTGATCACCGCCGACATCCCGCTCGCCGCCCAGGTCATCGAAAAAGGCGGGCATGCCCTCAACCCCCGGGGCGAGTTCTATTCCAAGGACAACATCCGCGAGGCCCTGAACTTGCGCGATTTCATGGACGGTCTGCGCGGCAGCGGGGTGCAGACCGGCGGCCCGCCGCCGCTGTCCCACGCCGACCGCCAGGCCTTCGCCAATCAGTTGGACCGGTTTCTGGCTAAACAAATGGGCAACAAGCGGCTAGAGTAGGGCAGCATCCTTCGATCAGCCATGAAGAAAAAGAGCTTTCTGAACACCGGCACCTCTCGCGGCCTGAGCTGGGCGAAGGCCCTGCTGGCGGCGATGCTCGCCGCCACGGCCGCGCTGGCCCAGGCACAAGGGCTGTCATTGGCGGTCAAGCCGAATCAAACCAAATACGCGCCCGGCGATACCGTCCGGCTGAGCTTCGAGCTTCAGGCCCCGGACACCTTCACAAACCTGGATCTCTTTGTTGCCATCCTGCCGCCGGATGAGCGCAGCGCGCTGTTCCTGTCGTCGCTATCGCCCGCTGCTTGGCATGCCGCGGACTTTACCGGCGACCCGCGGCAATTCGTACCGCTGCTCGGCTCGGTGACGCTGCCGGCGGGCTACGCCTCGCAGCACAAGGACTTGCTGGTCCTGGACACGCCGCCGGGCCTGGCCCCCGGCCATTATTCGGCGGTGTTCATGGCGCTGCGGCACGAAGGCCTTTCGGACGGCGTGCTCGACGCCGGCGACACTGCGGCATCGGCGCGGGCGGCGCTCGAGGTCCAGTCATGGCAGCCGCCGCAGGCCTCGGCCTATGCGCCCTACAAGGCCCTTTACGCCGCGGCCGATGCGGCGGGCAGCCTGTACGTGACGGCGACGCCGGGCGTCAGGGCGCCGGCGCTGGCCGAGGCCCGGCGCCAGCTCGATGCCATGCTGCGCTACCGGCCCGACGTGGTGGCCAGCCTGCGGGCGGCGGGCGCCTTGATCGCGGTCTTCGCCGAGGCGGAAACGGTCTGCGACCTGGCGTATTTCGACGACCTGGCGGACCGCTCGATCTGCACCACCGCGCCCGGCGGGGTCGGCGGCGTGCCCGGGCGGCCGGTGACGGCCTGTAGCGAGCGCAACCTCCTGAAGCTGCCGTCGGACCAATATGGCCGGGGAACGCGGGAAAACGGCGAAAACGTCTGCGTGCACGAGATCGCCCATCTGATCATGAACGTCGGTCTGTCCGATGCGGAGCGCTCGGAGATCCGTGCCCAGTATGCGCGGGCGAAGGCGTCCGGCGTCTGGGGCACGGACTACGCGATGCAAAACGCCGACGAATACTTTGCCGAAATGTCCCAAGCCTATTTCTGCAGCAACCCGGGAGTTCCGACCTACTTGCACGCCACAGGGGTCAATTGCCCTTACCCGCTTCAACAGAAAGACTCGGAATCGTTCGCCTTGATGGAACGGCTGTATCATGGCTCGACCGATCTTCGATAAGCCAGCTATGAAAAAGACCATTCTGATCACCGGCGTCAGCCGCGGCCTGGGCCGGGCGCTGACCGACGAGTTCATCCGCCTGGGCCATACCGTGGTCGGCTGCGGCCGCAGCCAGGCGGCGATCGCCGAGCTGCGACAGCAGTACGGCCCGCCGCACCGCTTCGACGTGGTGGACGTGGCCGACGACGGCCAGGTGCAGGCCTGGGCCCAGGCGGTGCTGGCCGAGCCGGGGCCGCCCGATCTGCTGCTGAACAATGCCGCCCTGGCCAACGCGCTGGCCCCGCTATGGCAGGTGCCGGCGGCCGAGTTCGATACCGTGATCGACGTCAATATCAAGGGCGTGGCCAATGTCATCCGCCACTTCGTGCCGGCCATGGTGGCGAGAAAACACGGCGTGATCTGCAATTTCAGTTCCGGCTGGGGCCGTTCCACCAGCCCCGAGGTGGCGCCCTATTGCGCGAGCAAATGGGCGATGGAGGGCCTGACCCAGGCCTTGGCCCAGGAGCTGCCGAAGGGCATGGCCGCCATCCCGCTATCGCCGGGCATGATCGATACCGACATGCTGCGCGCCTGCTTCGGCAGCGGCGCCGGCCGCTGTCCTAAGCCCGAGCCGTGGGCCAAGGCCGCCGTGCCTTGGCTGCTCAAGCTCGGGCCGAAAGACAATGGCGCCTCGCTGACCGTGGGCGACTGAGGGATAATCGCCCGGTTTGTTTCACGTGAAACCCCAAAAGGAGAACCATGATCGCTAAGACCTTGCGCGCCCTCGTGGCCGCCTGCGCCCTACTCGCCCTGCCCGCTGTCGCCGCCAACCCGATGGTCAAGATGACCACCAACCTGGGCGAGCTGGAGATCGAGCTCTTCCCGGACAAGGCGCCGCTGACGGTGGACAACTTCCTGAAATATGTCGACGCCGGCTTCTACAACGGCACCCTGTTCCACCGGGTGATCCCCGGTTTCATGATCCAGGGCGGCGGCTTCACCGCGGGCATGCAGCAGAAGCCGACCCGGCCGCCGGTGCAGAACGAGGCCGACAACGGCTTGAAGAACACCGTGGGCACCTTGGCCATGGCCCGCACCATGGACCCGAACTCGGCCAGCGCGCAGTTCTTCATCAACGTCGCCAACAACGGCTTTCTCGACCACACGCAAAAAAGCCTGAACGGCTGGGGCTATGCCGTGTTCGGCCGGGTGACCCGCGGCATGGACGTGGCGATGAAGATCGCCGACGCGCCGCGCGGCACGGTCGGGCCGTTCGGCGATGTGCCCAAGCAGGATGTGGTGATCACCAAGATGGAACGCCTGGCCGGGCCGGCCAAAGCGGAAGCGGCCGAGGCCGGCAAGAAGAAATAAGCGCTCGGCTGTGCCAAGGCAGAAGGGGCCATCGGGCCCCTTTTTATTGGGTCGAACGCGCGGGCGATCGGCTAAATAAACAGGCAGACATCCGACTTCTGCGCCCTTGGCATGACCGAGGTGGCGCCCAGCCATTCGTCGATCTCGGGGATGAAGTCGGCGCGATCCCAGCCGAACAGGTCCACCGTCATCTGGCAGGCCGACAAGCGCACCCCGGCCTCGATGCACAGCGCGCGCAGTTCCTGGATCGACGCCACGCCCTTGTCGGACAAGGTTTTGTTCATCATCGCCGTCGCCGCGCGTTCGAAACCGGGGATGCTGGACATGATCAAGTTGGGCACCTGCCAATCGATGCCGCGCAACCAGTTTGGCCCGAGCGGCAGCTTCATCGGCATGGCCGGGTTGCCCAGCGGGCTGATGGTCAAATCCAGGTCTTTCTTCAACAGGCTGAGGCCGTAGAAGGAGAAGAAGATCTCCACCTCCCAGTCGAGCGAGGCGGCGGTGGAGGCGAGAATGAACGGCGGGTAGGCCATGTCTAAGGTGCCCTTGGTGGCGATCAGGGTCAGCCGTGGCGTGTGGGCCGCTTCCCGCTCCCGGAGCTTTTCTTCCAGCCGCCGATCCAGCCAGGCATCGAGTTCGATCAAGTTATAGGGCGGCAAAGGCGTGTCGACGGCGTTCATGCGATTTCCTCCAGGGTGGCAACGGCCCCACTCTATAGAAGAAGAAATCGTAGATAATCCGGCTTAATGGAAAATAATCATTAACCAGGGGTTAACAATCATGAGCCTGCTGGCCTATATGGAATATTTCGCCACGGTGGTCGAATGCGGCAGCGTGACCGCGGCGGCCGATCGGCTGGGCCTGTCCAAACCGGCCATCAGCAAGCAGCTGGGCCAGTTGGAGCTGCGCCTGGGCGCGCGGCTGCTCAACCGCACCACCCGGCGCATGCATTTGACCGAGGCCGGCGAGCAGTTCTACCGCCATTGCCGCCGGGCCTTGGACGAGGCGCTGGAGGCCGAGCAGGCGGTGGCGCCGTTGCAGGCCGAACCGCAAGGCCAGTTGCGCATCTCGGCGCCGCAGTGTTTGGCGCTGTCGCTGTTCAAGCAGGTGTTGCCGGCCTTCCAGGCCCGCTATCCCAAGATCGGCCTGGATATCTCGATCAGCGGCCGCTATGTCGATCTGGTCAAAGAGGGTTTCGATGCCGGGCTGCGCATCGGCGAATTGGAGGATTCGAGCCTGATCGCGCGGCGCATCGCGCCGGTCCGTTCGCAGATTCTGGCCGCGCCCGACTATTGGCGGCGCCAAGGCAAGCCCGCGCATCCGCGCGAATTGACCGCGCACAACTGCCTGATCTACAGCGAACGGCAACAGGCCCGGCAATGGGGCTTCATGGACAAGAACGGCCAGGAATTCCGGGTCGCGATCAACGGCAACCTGGTGTCGGACGATGCCTCGTTGTTGCGGGCCGCGGCCAAACAGGGTCAAGGCGTGGTCATGGGCCCGGCCTTCATGTATGCCGAGGCCGTGGCCGCCGGCGCGCTGGAGCCGGCCTTGGAGGAATTCGCCCGGCCCGCTTCCGGTTTGTATGTGGTCTATCCGAGCGGTCCGCATCTCGCGTCGAAGGTGCGCGCCTTCGTCGATTTCTTGCAGCAGGCGGCCGAGTCGTTGCATTCGGCGCAGCCATGAAAAAAGGGGCCTTGCGGCCCCTTCTTCTTTTGGCGGGATGCGCCGCTTACAGCTCGCCGCTGTGCTTGGCCAGGTACTCGGCCACGCCGTCCGGGTTGGCCTTCATGCCGGCCTTGCCCTTGTTCCAGCCGGCCGGGCAGACCTCGCCGTGCTGCTCGGTGAACTGCAGGGCGTCGATCATGCGCAGCATCTCGTCGATGTTGCGGCCCAGCGGCAGGTCGTTGACCACCTGGTGGCGCACGACGCCGGCCTTGTCGATCAGGAAGGAGCCGCGGAAGGCGACGCCGGCGTCGGCCTCGACGTCATAGGCGCGGCAGATGTCGTGCTTGATGTCGGCGACCAGCGGGTAGCCGACCTTGCCGATGCCGCCCTTCTCGACCGGGGTGTTCTTCCAGGCCAGGTGGGTGAACTGGGAGTCGATGGACACGCCGATCACCTCGACGTTGCGGTCCTTGAACTCCTTCAGGCGGTGGTCGAAAGCGATCAGCTCGGACGGGCAGACGAAGGTGAAGTCCAGCGGGTAGAAGAAGACCACCGCGTACTTGCCCTTGGTGTGGGCGGCCAGGTTGAACGACTCGTTGATGGAGTTGTCGCCCATCACGGTGACGGCGGTGAAATCGGGGGCTTGCTTGCCAACCAGAACGGCCATGTTGAATTCCTTTTTGTCGGGGAAGAAAGACGGATCGGCCGAGGCCGAAGACGCTGAATCTTACTAAATCGCTCGGGCAAAATAAACCCGGTCTAAAAATCGGGCCAAGTCAAACCCAGGCACGCAGCACCGCCTCGAGCTCGGCCTCTTTCACCGGCAGGGTCAGCGCGGCATCGATGCGGAAGCGTTGCCGCACCTTGTCCAGCGCGGGCTGGTGGCTGGGCTCGTAGAACACCACGGTCTTGCAGCCGGGCAGCTTTTGCGCGGCGGCGAGCAGCGATTCGACATTGCTCACCCGGTCGCGGAAGTCGGGCTGGAAGAAGAAGTCGGCCACCACCACGTCGGGCGGGGTCTTGCGCATCAGCGCGATGGCCTTGCGTACCGAGAACTCGGTGGCGACCTGGAAACCCAGGCGCTCGTAGAGCGGGCGCAGATTGGGAAAACCCAAGAGCTCGATGACCGAAAGCAGGACCTTTTGCGTCATCCGCCGCCTATTTCTTGGCGGCGGTCTTGCGCGGGGCGGCGGCCTTTTTCGCGGGGGCGGGGGCTTTTTCGGTCTTGGCGGGCACCTTGCTGGCGGTCTTGGCCGGGGCCTTGCGCGCTGGCTTCTTGGTCGCCGGGCCCTTGGCCGCCTTGGCGGCGATCAGGTCCAGGGCCTCGGCCAGGGTGATGGTCTCCGGCTTGAAGTCCTTGGGCAGGGTGGCGTTGATCTTGCCGTGCTGGACATAGGGGCCGTAGCGGCCGTCCTTGACCACCACTGGCGCGCCGTCGGCCGGGTGCTTGCCCAGCTCGCGCCCCGGGTCGGCGGCGGCGCCACGGCGGCCGGGCGGCAGGGCCAGGATCTCCAGGGCCTGTTTCAGGTCGACGGTGTAGACGTCGTAGGCCTTGGGGATGGATTTGAACTTGTCGTTGTGCAGCAGGTAGGGGCCGAAGCGGCCGATGTTGGCAACGATGGGCTTTTCCGTTTCCGGGTGAGTGCCCACTTCGCGCGGCAGCGAGAGCAGCACCAGGGCGGTGTCCAGGTCGGCGGTCTCGGTCGGTCGGTCTTTCGGCCAGCTGGCGCGGCGCGGTTTGACCTTGCTGCCCTCCTCCTGCTCGCCGACCTGGACATACCAGCCGAAGCGGCCGTTGAGCAGGGTGATGGCCTTGCCGGTGGCCGGGTCGGTGCCGAGCACGCGGCCGTTGTCCTCCGAGGCGGCGTCGCCGAAGGGCCGGGTGTAGTCGCACTCGGGGTAGCCGCTGCAGCCGACGAACAGGCCGCGCTTGCTCGCCTGCAGCAATAAGGGCTTGCTGCACTTCGGGCAGGGCTCGTTCACCGGGCAGCCGCGCTCGACCTTGTCCTTGACCGACAACTGGGTGGCGAAGCCGTCCCAGAACTCGTGCATCACCGGCACCCAGGTGCGGGTGCCGTTGGACACGTCGTCCAGCTCGTCTTCCATCTGGGCGGTGAAGCCATAGTCGACATAGTGGTCGAAGTGCTGGGTCAGGAAGCAGTTGACCAGCCGGCCCATCGGGGTGGGCTTGAACCGCTTCTTGTCGAGCAGGGCATAGGCGCCGATGTTGTCCCGCTCGTAGAGCAGGGTGGAGATGATGTTGGCGTAGGTCGAGGGCCGGCCGATGCCGTATTCCTCCAGGGTCTTGACCAGGCTGGCCTCGGAGTAGCGCGGCGGCGGCTGGGTGAAGTGCTGCTCGCCGCGGATGAGATCGGCCGGCAGGCTCTCGCCCTCTTTCAGCGGCGGCAGTTTGGCCTCGTCCTCTTCCTCCGAGGGCTCGTCGGCGTCCTCGTGGTAGACGGCGAGGAAGCCGTCGAAGGCCACGGTCTGGCCGGTGGCGCGGAACACGCCGGCCTGGCCGGCGGCCAGATCGGCCGCCACGGTGTCGAGCTGGGCCGGCGCCATCTGGCAGGCCAGGGCCCGCTTCCAGATCATCTCGTACAGCTTGAACTGGTCGGCGCCCAGGTGGCTCTTCAGGCTCTCCGGGGTGCGGGCGATGCTGGTCGGGCGGATGGCCTCGTGCGCCTCCTGCGCGTTCTTGGCCTTGTTGGCGTAAGTGACCGCTTGCGCCGGCAGGTAGTCCTTGCTGAACTGCTGGGCGATGTAGCCGCGGATCTCGGCGATGGCCTCCTGGGCCAGGTTGACCGAGTCGGTCCGCATATAGGTGATCAGGCCGACCGCGCCGCCGCCGATGTCGATGCCCTCGTACAGTTGCTGGGCGGTGCGCATAGCGCGCTCGGCCGAGAAGCCCAGCTTGCGCACGGCCTCCTGCTGCAGGGTCGAGGTGGTGAAGGGCGCGGTCGGCATCCGCTGTTTGCGCTTCTTCTCCACTTTGGCCACGGTCACGGAGCCGTTGGACGCGTGAGTGAGCGCTTCCACAACCGCTTTCTGCCGGGCCTCGTTCTCGATCGAGAACTGCTGGATCTTCTCGCCCTGGAACTGGGTCAGCCGGGCGCCGAACTTCTGCTTGCCCTGGTGGCTGTCGAGGTGGATGGTCCAGTATTCGCGCGGGACGAAGCGTTCGATCTCCGCCTCACGCTCGCAGATCAGGCGCAGGGCCGGGCTCTGCACCCGGCCGGCGGACAGGCCGGGGCTGATCTTCTTCCACAGCAGCGGCGACAAGTTGAAGCCGACCAGGTAGTCCAGCGCCCGGCGGGCCTGCTGGGCGTTGACCAGCTCCATGGCGATGTCGCGCGGGTTGGCCACCGCCTCCTTTACCGCGCGCTCGGTGATCTCGTGGAACACCACGCGCTTGAGCACCTTCTTGGCCAAGAGCTTGCGCTCGCGCAGGATCTCGGCCAAATGCCAGGCGATGGCCTCGCCTTCGCGGTCCGGGTCGGTCGCGATCAGCACTTCGTCGGCCTTCTTCACCGCCTTGGCGATGGCCTCGACGTGCTTGGCGTTGCGCTCGATCACCTCGTACTTCATGGCGAATTCGTTGGCGGTGTCGACCGAGCCGTTCTTCGGCAGCAGGTCGCGCACATGGCCGTAAGAGGCCAGCACCTCGAACTCGGCGCCAAGGTATTTCTTCAGGGTCTTCGCCTTCGACGGCGACTCGACGATCAATAGGTGCATAGTTTTTATTTAGTGGAGCGTCGGCGGTTCGTCGCTCGGGTCTTGTACCAGGCCTTCCAGCCAAAGGGCGTCCAAGGGCCCGCCCAGGCGCCAAAGCGCGATCAGGGCGATCCACTTGATCTTGTCGGCCGGCACCTCGCGGTCGTCCAGGGCCAGGGCGCGTTCGATCACCCACTCGCGACCGTAGGGCGTGAGCAGTCCGGCCGACTCGAGGTAGGTCAAAAAGCCGCGGCCGGCGGCGTCGAGCCGATCGATTTCGATATCGCTGTAGTGACGCAGGCCGCCGTGGGCGAGCTGACCGTTCACGTCC